>JAAUQQ010000287.1 GCA_012032745.1 Synechococcales cyanobacterium RM1_1_8 | reverse complement strand
GCAGTGTAGGCCGTAATCATCCAATGACGAGTTGGGTCGCTATCTGAAATTGTAACAACCACAAAATAGCAGTCAGTCACCCCAAGATGCCGACGAGTGCTCCCATGTCTCAAACCCGACGAGATCGACAATGGTAGACATCGGCGAACTCGTCGCCGACATCGATCGCTACCCCGAAGCCGCAGGCATCGACCCCGACATCTGGCAAACCCTCACCTACACCCAAAAAGTCAAAATCCTCATCCAGCGCCAACTCCAATCTGTCCAAACCCACTTGGACAACCTTGAGCGCGATACAGCCACACCGAAATGAGGAGACAAATCGATGAACTCAAACGTCAAATTTCAGGAACAGATTCAGAGCATGAAAGCCCAGATTGAAGCGATGCGAGCCGAAACTGAAGCCTCTGCCAAGCACCATGACGACTGGGTTGCCCAGCAAAATCAACGGCAGCCCAAATCCATACTGGCCCGCATCGTCCACAGCGTCCTGGTTGCACTGAAACTCATGGCCCCATGAGCGATCGCCCTTTCACCCAGACTGTCCCTGAGCAGCCTTGGCATCTGCCAAAACTGAGTGAATGCGGAGACCCGAAATCCTAGAAAAATGGCGTATATTCCCCGTTACAAGCTGAAAATCAAACTTAGCTTGCAGCGGGATACCGTTCCGCCACCACCTGATCCAAAACATTCGCCAAGGCATCAGCCTCTTCCTCCCAGCCCTGACTCGCTTCAGCCAAATGCCCCGAGGGCTGGAGAAATGGCCGAAACTTTGATTCAAAGACTAAAGCCGGTAACGGGCCAAATCGTTCCACCCGCAGTTCCAACAAGCACAGGAGCAATTCATCTAGCTCCTTCTCAGGAAACTGAACCGCCGCCAGCAAGATCTGGGCAATCGTAATGTGAGCCTCAATTTGGATTAGAGCCATAGGGGCGATCGCCAGTCACTCCCTGCATTATAGCCGCTTCGCCCCCTCGCGATCTGGCAAGGTTTTTGCCCCGTGAGCGATCGCCTCCTCCTCCACCAACAAATCCAGAAAACTGAGTAGAGACCTACGGGCGATCGCCCAACACATCGGAACCACCGAACCAACCCATGGACAGAACCCCCAGCAACCTCCTCAGCGTCCTCAGCCTCAGCGACCTCGAAACCCTCATCCAGACCATCGAAGGTTGCATCAGCAACCCGCCCCAGCCTTCAGCAACCAGCCGAGGAGAATCCCCAGCCCGCCAAACCGCACTGCCTGCCAAAACACATCCTTTAACCCTTCCAGGGAAAACAGCTCGCTCTCCAGGGCCAGCTCCAGCTCCGCCAGCTCCTGGGTCAGGGCATCTAGCTCCTGCTTTAGGGCCAGGCTGGGGGGGCGCTGGTGCAGCGTTTCCTGCTGGGTGAGCAGCTCGGTGCGGCGGCGATCGCTCCCCCGCACCTGGGCATAGCGCCGATCAAAGGCATCAAAATGCTGTCGCAGCTTCTCCATTGCCGGGTCCAGCTCCGCCCAATCGATCGGATTTCCAGAATTTTCCACAGAATTCGAACCGTTGCGCCGGGGCATGGGCCAAGATAGAAGAAAGACCCACTGAATGTAGCCCGATCGCGGCTAGAACAGCTATGGCTCCCCAGCTTACCCCAGCCCTAAATAACCCCAGCCCCAAGAGCCCCTTACAGGAAAAAGTAGCCGGGCTCAGCGAAGCCGAACTGGCCCAGGCCCTGCTCGAACGCCTCAGCCTCAGCGATGGCGATTGGCACCGGCAAAAATCCAACCGCCCCGCGCGGGCCCAGGAACAGGCCGCAGCGGCCTTGGTCTACCTGCTCAAAGGTCACCCCGCAGAAGCCCTGCCCCGCCTGGAACAGGCCGTGGCCTGGCTGAATCGCTCGATCTCAGCGCCGCCCTGCCCGGACCATGGCGATCGCAAATCTGCCCAAAACTAGCCCAGCTAAAGGTCACGTCTAGCTAAAGGTCACGTCTAGCTAAAGGTCACGTCCAGCCAGCGCCTTGCCTAACCGCCAGGCAGAACCGCCAGCGTGCCGCGATCGCCATCCAACTGCGCCATCACCCCCAGGGGCAAACAGGCGTTGGCCCCATCATGGCCAAAGGGCAGCTCCATCACCAGCGGCAGCCCCAAATCCAGCAGCCGCTCCTTCAACACCTCCCGCACCTCAAAACTGGGCACCTGCCCCGGCGGTTCACACTGGCTAAACCGCCCCAGGGCAATTCCCCGGACTTGGCCCAGGGCACCGCTCATGCGCCATTGGGTCAACATCCGATCCAGCCGGTAGGGAGACTCGCCCACATCCTCCAGGGCTAAAATGACATTCTCCAGGGAGGGCTGAACAGGCGTATTCAACAGGTGGGTGGCCACGGTCAAATTGGCAGGCAGCAACAGGCCCTGCACCTTGCCGCCGCCCCAGCCCTGGCCCCGCAGGGGGGCGAGTTGGCCCTTGCCCTCCACCCAGTCAAACAGGCGCTGGATCGACCAGGCTGGCTCCAGGGCCAGGGTGGTCAACACCGGGCCATGGACACCAGAAATGCCCTGCTGGCCCAGGCTCCAGAGCAATGCCGTCACATCGGAAAAGCCAATCAGCCACTTAGGCTCGCTGGGGGGCCAGGTCCAGTCTTCCAGGAGCCGCGCCCCGCCATAGCCGCCGCGCACGCAGAGGATGCCCTTGCAGCCCGGATCGAGCCAGGCCTGGCGCAGTTGGTTGCGCCGCTGCACATCCGTCCCGGCCAGGTAGCCCCAGCGACCGTCGTAGCCGGGGGCCAGCTCCACCTGATAGCCCCGCTGACGCCAGAGAATCAAGCCCTGCATGAAGGTTTCCCGCTCGCGCAGGGTGCCGCTGGGGGAAATGGCAATGAGGCGATCGCCCGGCTTGAGCGGCGGTGGAACAACCCAGGCATCAGCCTCCAAAAAACGTTGCACAGCGAAGCCTACCAGCGATTAAAACAAGGGAACAGTTCCAATTTCTATCGGCGCTCAGTTGCCCGGCAGGCCCAGGATGATGCCCGCCAGCAGCAACAGCCCAAACCAGACGTTCTGGGTGAAGATATCGCTGTAGATCCGCGTCGTGGGACGCATGCGGCTGTGGTCGAGGTTGCTGTGTTGTTTGAACCAGCCCAAGATCGATAGAATCAGCGCCAGCCAAAAGGGCCAGCCCAGGCCCAGGTTGAGCCCCAGCCAAAGCATCATCGCCGCCGTGCCGATGAAGAACAGCCCCACCGCATCGGGACTGCGCTCGGCAAAAAACAGGGCGCTGGACTGGAGGCCAATGCGGCGGTCGTCCTCCTGGTCGGCCATGGCATAGACCGTATCAAAGCCCAGGGTCCAGAACACCGTCGCCAGCCAGAGCAAGAATGTGGGGAAGGCGAGGGAGCCCGTGACCGCAGACCAGCCAATCAGCACCGCAAACCCCCAGGCGATCGCCAGCACCAACTGGGGCACTGGAAACACCCGCTTGGCTGTCGGATAGAACAAAATCACAATACCCGCCGCTGCGCAGAGCTGGAGGCTGGTCCAGTTGAGCTGGAAGGCCAAAAAGATTGAAATCAAGGCACAGATCACCAGCACGGCGATCGCATTGCGCCGCGACAGCCGCCCCGAAGCCAGGGGGCGATCGCGGGTCCGTTCCACCTGGGCATCAAACTTCTGATCCCAGAGATCATTGGCCGCACAGCCCGCCGCGCTGGTGGCCAGGCTGCCCAGCACCAAAACCAAGATGATCCCCCAGGGGATCGGGCCGCCATTGGTGGCCAAAAATGCCGCCCAAAGGGCTGGGATCATCAAAATCACCCGGCCCGCAGGCTTATCCCAGCGGATTAGCTGCATCACCGCCGCAGGCTCCGGCAGCGTCGTGCCGCCATAGGAGGGAGCCACCCGGCTGGAACCGGAGCGAGGACCAGGTGCATTGGCATTGGCGCTATCCCCCAGCAGCTCGGTGTCGGGCATCGGTCTGGCACTGGCCTGCCCCCCAGGCTGAAGCGAAGTTGCCCGCCCAGGCATTTCTCGCCCAGGCATTTCTCGCCCAGGCATCTCCCGACCCAGTTCGGGCGCAGCCGGTCCGGGCGCAGCTAGAGATACAGAATTGGCCGAAACGCCATCATCGTCAGCCGAACGATTGCCATTGCCAGCCGAACCAGCTCCAGCCGAACCCGTTCCAGCCGAACCAGTTCCAGCCGAGCCAGTTCCAGCCGAGCCATCCAGTGGAGGAACCGCTGCCGGGTCGGGACCAGCCCCATCCCCAGCCGCCGCCGCCCCATCCGCCGCATGTTCGGCTTGCTCCGCCTGTTCCACAATCAGACGATGGGCTTCATCAATCGCCTGACGCCGCAGCCGCACCTCCTCAAACAGCGAAGGGTTGGCATCCTCATCGATCGCATTCGAGTTCCAAATATCTAACTGCTTCAAGTAAGCCCGATGACAGGCTTCCAGGCCGCTGTCCGGCGCAATGCCCAGCAGTTCATAACAGCGCACGAGGGTTTCGTTTTGTGCCACCTTGCCCTTCTCCCTAAAAATGACCCCGGACTCTAGCCGCCCCAAAGGCAGCATCTCTTAATCATCTGGCCCGGCTGTGCCCCTGCCGTTGCGAGGGACTGGGAACCGACCCGCCAACAATCGAGACTCATTATAGGGACTGTTGCCCAAACGGCCAGAAAAAGCTGTGGCGCAAATGGCACTCCAGAAAAGCTGGTCAATCGAAGCCCCAATTTCGGTAATGTGACATTGATCTCAGCACATTCGATCCCCAAGCTTCTCCGCACATTTATCAGCTCCCTTGCCCCACCGCCTCACCGCAGCGATCGCAAGCTTCCGCAGGAATCGCCCAGGGCAAACTGAATCCCCTCCCCCAGGTTTCACCTTCTGGCCATGGTACAGATCTCCCCCCAGTCCGTTAATCCGCTCCAGTCCACGACTCCGCTCCAGCCCGACAGCCCGCTCCAGTCACCGCCCCCCAGCTTTGAGCAACCGCCGGTGTTGGCCGCGATCGATGTGGGCACCAATTCCATCCACATGGTCGTGGCGCGGATCCAACCAGACCTGCCAGCCTTCACGATTATTGCCACGGAGAAGGCCACGGTGCGATTGGGCGATCGCGACCCCATCAGCGGCGACCTCACCGCCGCCGCCATGGACCGGGCCACCCAAGCCCTGCGCCGCTGCCAGTCCCTGGCCAAAAGCCTGGCGGTGGAGCAGATCATCGCCGTGGCCACCAGCGCCGTGCGCGAAGCCCCCAATGGCCCAGCCTTCCTCCAGCGGGTCAAAACGGAGCTGGACTTGACCATTCACCTGATTGCGGGCACCGAGGAGGCGCGGCGCATCTATCTGGGCGTGCTCTCGGGCATCGAATTCCACAACCAGCCCCACGTCATCCTCGACATCGGCGGCGGCTCGACGGAGCTGATTTTGGGCTCTGGCCATGAGCCCCGCAGCCTCAGCAGCACCAAGGTGGGAGCCGTGCGCCTCTCGGCCCTATTTGTCAAAAGCGATCCGATTAGCGATCGCGACTACCACGCCCTGGGCAACTACATCCGTGGCATGTTGGAGCGCCCGATCGAAGACTTACTCAGCCAGCTTCAGCCCGGCGAGATCCCCAAGATGATCGGCACCTCCGGCACGATCGAAGCCGTGGCCATGCTCCAGGCCTACCGACAGGCCTACAGACAGGCCCACCCGGCTCCACCCGAAAGTCTCAACGGCTACTGCATCCAGCTCAGCGATGTCCGCAATGTGATTCAGCAGCTCCGCAAGCTGACCCATGCCCAACGGGCCGCCCTGCCGGGGCTGAACGAACGCCGGGCCGAAATCATTGTCGCCGGAGCCATGATTTTACAAGAGGCCATGGCCCTGCTCCAGCTCGATGAAATCACCATCTGCGAGCGAGCCCTGCGGGAGGGCGTGATCGTCGATTGGATGCTCTCCCATGGCCTGATCGAAGATCGCCTGCGCTACCAAAGCTCCGTGCGCGAACGCAGCGTGCTCCACGCCATGCGCAAGTTCAAAGTCAACCGCCCCTACAGCGAACAGGTGGCCCAGTTTGCCCTGACGCTGTTCGATGCCACCCAGGGCAGCTTACACCAGCTCAACGCCGATGCTCGGGGCATCCTTTGGGCCGCCGCCATGCTCCACAGCAGCGGCCAATATATCAGCGACAGCGCCCACCACAAGCATTCCTATTACTTGATCCGCAACGGTGAGCTGCTGGGCTACACCGAAGCCGATGTGGAAGCGATCGCCAACCTCGCCCGCTACCACCGCAAGAGCCCCCCCAAGAAAAAACACGACAACTACCGCAACCTCTCCACCAAATGGCACCGCAGCCTCGTCGATCAGCTCCACCCCCTACTGCGCTTGGCCGTGGCCTTAAACCGGCGGCAGATCGGCGCGATCGCCCAGCTCACCTGCGAACTCGACCTAGAACAACGCCTACTCTACCTCCACCTCCAACCCCGCGACCTCCAAGACGACTGCGCCCTAGAGCTCTGGAGCATTGAACAAAACAAAGACGTCTTCGAAAAAACCTAACGACCTACGGGTCATCCCAATCCTCGACGGAAAACCCTGAGCCCCCAATCTCCCCACCTCCCCCAGGCCTGGCGAT
>JAAUQQ010000286.1 GCA_012032745.1 Synechococcales cyanobacterium RM1_1_8 | reverse complement strand
AAGTCTGCGGTGGGGCGCACCGTGGACTGAAAACCAAACTGCCTGGGTCGTCGGTCTGACGGGGGTGTAGTCACAGTGCTGCATCTAGTTAAGAGGCTGTGAAACAGGAATCTCCGACCATACCCGTTAGGGTTGGGGGGAGAGCGTCAAAGACTTAGCAAGGATGGGCCATCCACCCCAATGCCCAAGCGACCCGCCAGGCTGGGCGACAGGGGCAGCAACACCGCCAGCATCAAAAACAGCGCCACCAGGCACAGCGCCGCCCGCGTATCATCGGGTTCGGTCAGCTCATTCTGGCTGGGCCGCTCCGGCTGCCGCTGCAAAAACAACACCAGCACCGCCCAGTAGAGCGCCACGGGGTTGGCCAAGGAAAAAATGGCCAGGCCAACCAAGCTAATAATCGAAGCCCGGTTGGCCAGCCTGCGGCCATAGATGGCCTGGACCATGCGACCGCCATCGAGCTGGCCTGCGGGCAGCAGATTGAGCGCGGTGATCACCAGGCCCAGCCAGCCCACCACCACCAGCGGGTGAATTTGGACCAGCTCCGCCTGGACCGCATCGCCGAGGATGCTGCGCGACAGCAGGCCGATCAGCATTGAGCCCTGCAAGACTTCGGCGGGCAGGGGCAAGGTGCTGTTGGGACCGGAGAGAAACAGACCGGCAATCAAGCAAACAAAAGAGAGCAGGCCGCCCGCCGCCGGTCCGGCAAAGGCAATGTCAAACAGCACGGTGCGGTTGGGCAGGACCGATTCAATCCGGGTCAGGGCACCGAAGGAGCCGAGCTGCCAGGCCGGTAAAAAGAAGGGCCAGGCCAGCTTGATGGCATAGCGGCGGGCGGTGAACCAATGGCCCAGCTCATGGGCCACCAGGGTGAGGAACAGGGGCAGGCCGATGTTGAGGGTTTCGGTCCAGCGGTTGGGCTCCGCAAAGATGTCGAAGTCGTATTGCAGACCGCCTCGCTCCATGGCGGTCAGGGCGGTGGCGAGCAGCAAAATTACGGAGAGGATTTTTTGGGGCTGGGTGGTGGGCGGAGGATCGGCACTGGCGGGCAGGACGACGACGACGGGCTTGTCTTCGGGATCGGTGATCAGGTAGAGACGGTAGCGATCGCCCACCTTCTCCGCCAAATTCTCCGCCAGCTTCGCCTGGGTGGCTTCCGGTTCTCCCCGCAAATTGCCCTTAAAGATTGCCCCCTTTTGGTAGGGAATGGTCTCCACCGCAAAAAAAGTATCAATGCCAAAAATGCCCTTGACCGCTTGCAAATCCTCCGCCGGAATCGGCGTGGGCTGTAGAGCTTCGGCCAATGGAGAGGCTGGGTTTTGAGAAGCTGGGTCTGGGGCTGCATCGGCCCCGCAGGCCGGGTCACCTGCTCGATCTCCCGACCGATCGCCCCCAGCCTCAGCGGCCTCTGAATGGGCAGCAGCCTTCTCCTGGAGCACTTTTTCCAGGCGCTGGCGAATCAGCTCGCCTTGGCCCGCCGCCCGCAACTGGCTGCCCAGGTAGATGTAGATGCCCGTGGCCACCACAAACAGCAGGATCACCGCCACAAAGCTGACATAGATGCCCAGGGCAAACAGCCCAAAAACAGCAGCCAGGGCAGCATCAATACCACGGACTGAAGCCAGGCCAACAGGCCAAGCTTGCCGAAGGGACGCGATCGCCGGTAGCCCAGGACCAAGGCCCCCACTGCTACCAAACTGAGAACCAGCGTTGTCAAATTCTCTGCCGCCATAGCAATCTAACTTCAAGGTGATGGACAAGGGCAACGGGAATGAACGGGAGCCATTCACGGGAACGGGGAGCGGCGACTAAACCGCTATCCCTCGGACATGGGGATCACTTTGCCCCTGCCTTCTAAGATGACAGATTTCCGCGCTGCGCTTATGGCTGGGCTGCGGCCAGGGCTGCCCGCAGCTGGCCTTGGTGTTGGTCGAGGAGGGTTTGGCTGGCGGCTCCATCTAGGCCGCTCCAATGCATCATCAAAGCCCGCTTGACGGAGCGATCGCTGCTGCGCAGCAGGGCGGCGGCGGCTTCGCGATCGAGCCCCGCCAGGTCGCCCAGGATCCGCAGGGCTCGATCCTCTAGCTTGCTGTTGGTCACCGCCACATCGATCATGCGGTTGCCGTAGACCTTGCCCAGCTTGACCATCACCCCGGTGGAGAGAATATTCAGCGCCAGCTTGGTCACCGTGCCCGCCTTCAGCCGGGTCGAGCCCGCCAACACCTCCGGCCCCACCAGCAGGCGAATGTCGATATCCACCGCCAGGGGCACCTGCTCCGCTGGGACACAGGCGATGAACACCGTCGTGGCCCCCAGGGCCTGGCTTTTTCAGCGCCCCCTGGACATAGGGCGTGGTGCCCCCAGCGGTGATGCCCACCACCACATCCTGGGGACCGACCCCTCGCTCCACCAGGGCCGCTGCGCCATCGTCCGGCCGGTCTTCGAGGCCTTCGGAGCTGCGCACCAGGGCGTCTTTGCCTCCGGCCAGGATGCCCTGGACTAGCTCTGGCGGGGTGCAGAACGTGGGGGGACATTCGGCGGCATCGAGCACGCCCAGGCGGCCACTGGTGCCTGCACCGATGTAGAACAGGCGGCCTCCCTGGGCGATCGCCGCCGCCGTGCGTTCGATCGCCGCCGCCAGGGGTTCCCGAGCCTGGGCGATCGCCGCCACGGTCTTGGCATCTTCCCGCGTAAAAATATCGACGATCTCCAGGGCCGATCGCTGATCTAAATCCTGACTCGCTGGGTTGCTCTGTTCGGTGAGGAGATAACCGCGATCGCTAAGTTGTTCTTGCTTTCCATCTGCCATGGCAGCCTTTACACCCCTGAGGAGCCTTTCTACGGGCTCTTGTTTGACAAACGAACCTCTTGCCCTAGAGCAACCCTTCCAGGCGACGACGGATATCGTCCAACTCTCCCCCGCCGCTCGGCAGGCCTAAAACGCCCTCATCGGCCAAGGCCGAGCCATCCTCGCTGGTGGCTTGACCCTGCTCCCAATCGGTTTGGTCGAGGTTGGAGGAGGGCGGCACAATCATCAGGCGATCGGCATCGTTGTCGGGAATGAACCCCTGGGGCACCAGCTTGGATTGGTAGTTTGCCCCGCACAAAAATCCTCGATCTCCTGGCGATCGATCTCTTCCACCGCCGGAGCCATAAAGTCTTGGGCTTCCAACAGCAGCGCATAGCGCGTCGCATCGTCCTCATCTTCAAACATCAAAACGATATTTTGATCACCGATGCTGAGGGTATGGATGCCTTCGTTGCCCGAATCGTCCCGAAACAGCAGGACAAACACAAGCATAGGTCGAGTCTCCGTGATGGGCCAGCTACGGTCTGGGGGCAGCGCTCGGCTTGGGTCGCGCTGGGCAGCGCTGTTTTACCGGGGCTAGGGGTGAGAGGGGGCGGCAAGCGCCGCCTAGGCCGGAGGGGCAGCATCGGGATTGAAAGCGGGGTGGTTCAGCAGGGAATCCATCACCCGCACGCCCCGGAGCTGATTGCTCAGGGGCAGGTGGCCCCGAGGTGCAGTCCGGTTCCAGGTAAAGGAGCCCGGATAGCGGGTCCATTTATTGCCATCCTTCCAGCCAATCCTGGGCCAGAGGTTCTCCCAGACCCGGCCCACACTCAGCCAGATCTCTCGCTGAACGGAGAAGCCAAACAAGCCATCGGAATAGACCGTCCAGAGCTGGTCCAGGGTCTGCAAATCTTCGATCGGCAATTGGGCCGCTTCCGAAAAGTAAATCCACTTGCGCTTGGCGGCGGATTCGCCCGCCAGTTGGCAGAGCTTGGCTGAGGTCTCGGCATCGGCTTTTTGGTACTGCTCCGTCACCAGGAGGGTTTCGAGCTGGCCGTAGTCGATGCCCTGGGCAGAGCGGAAGGGCACTAAGCCGGAGGGGAAATGGGTCTGTAAAAAAGCCGCCGTGGCGGGGTCTGGGTTTTGGCTCAGGCTGCGGTAAATGCTGCCCGCCAGCCAGCTCAGTTGCTCTCCATCGCGCGCTGCTAGCAGGGCATCTTGCAGAACGGTTTGGCCCGCTTCCCCTTGGTCCAACAGTCCTTGTAGCGCCGTGAGCCTCGTTTTGTCGAGGCGGGAGGAGAGGCGATCGCGCAACTGGGCAATTTCTTTGTTCTCGGTGGGAGATGGGGGCTGAACCATTGCAATTGACAATCAAACGGAACGGAGTCAAGCGGCCAGCCGGGTCATTGCTCAACGGCCCCAGCAGAAGTTTTGCAATCGCTTGCGGAGCCAGCCTGACCTTGAGCCCAAGCGCCATAGCTAGCATACCCCAATACCTGAAGTCCCAGCAGGAGGTTTGGTGACGTTTCTGCGCCGTTTTCCCAATCCCGCTCCTGGAGCGCAAATGCTGTGGCCCCATCTAGGCCCATCCCAGGGCTGAGGCCCCGCCGCGCTCAATGGCCAATCTCAAGAGACCCCTCCCCGAGAGGCTGCTGGGGGGTGGTAGCCCTGTTCGTAGGAATAGCGCACGAGCTGGGCGCGGTTGTCCAGGCTGAGTTTGCTGAGGATGTTGCTCAAATGGGTTTGGACGGTGCGGGGGCTGATGAAGAGGCGATCGCCAATTTGCCGATTCGTCAACCCTTGTACCACCTCCCAAAACACCTTTTCTTCGGCGGGGGTCAGGGGCAGTGGCTCGGGCGCGACCAAGGGGGGCTGGCGCTGCTTCGCTGCCGATTGGCCAGCCTGGTCCAGCAGGCGTTGAATTTCTTCGTGGATGCGGCGCGATCGCTCCAACTGGCTCTCGATCTTGGCCAACAGCTCCCGAGGCTCAAAGGGCTTAATTACATAGTCATCCGCCCCTATGGAATGCCCCTGGATGCGATGTTCAATGTCCCCTCGGCTCGACAAAAAATAAACGGCACTAGCTGTCCCGCCTGATTCGAGCGCAACTGACGGCAAAACTCAAAGCCATCCATCCCCGGCATCAAAATATCTGAGACCACCAGATCGGGCATCTGGGACAAAAATGCATTCAGCCCCTCCTCCCCAGAACCCGCATCCTCGACCACATAATTTCGCTTTGAGAGATAGCGAGCCAGGCCAGCCCGCAGGGTTACATCGTCATCGACTATCAGTATTTTACTCATTGCTTTTATTCATGGCCTTGCCAGATGCATAGCCGTAGGATGTTCATTTTGTTCAAACTTACCCGCAAACTTATTCCCCAGCCCAGCTGCAAGCCTGACGGTATCGCCCAGGCTCCTAGAACATCCCAGCTTCTTCGAACCCAGCTAATGTCTCTGCCGCGTCCCCCGTGGTGTATCTTCTACGCCAGCCTTCGGGCACCCTATCGCTAAGGCATTACTACCATATAAATATCCGCCTGTTCCACCCCATTCCTGGACATGCCCCATCTCTAAACTACTGCGTCACTGTTCCAAACCCAGAATCTACCTCTAGAATCTGATGAGTCTGGGCGCTGGCGCGATCGGGTATGGGCCGATGTTTGCTTGAGTCAGCTACATCGTTAGCGGAACGCACCTAGACTTGGCGGTCTAAACCATCAGCAGCATTCGTTTTAGGTCAAAGTTAGGTCAAAGATAGAGGGGAACGTTGTGGACGCCGAAAAGCAGAGAGTTCTGGGATTTTTCATTGAGGGTGCCCGTGAACACCTAGACACGATAGAACGGGGCCTGCTCAATCTCCAGGCGGCCATGGCAGATCCAGAGCAGGTGAATGAGCTGTTCCGCGCAGCCCACTCCGTCAAAGGCGATGCTGCCATGCTGAGCCTGAACGGCATCCACAAGGTCGCCCACCGCCTGGAGGACTGTTTCAAGCTGCTACAAGAACATCCAGTCCGCATTGACCAGCAGGTCGAATCGCTCTTCCTGCGCGGCTTTGACACCCTCCATGAGCTGGTGGAAAAGCTTCAGCTAGGAGAGAGCGATAGCGAGGGGGATGCCCAGCGGGTCATTTCTGAAGTTGAGCCCGTGTTTCAGCAACTGCTCGACTACCTGCGCCATCTCAGCGGCAAGGGCGGCAAGGCCATTCCCCCAGACTTTGAGAATAAGGTCACGGCGACCTTGAAGCAGATGCTGCCGCTGTTTCGCGCCGAGGACAACCCAGCGGGCCGCCAAAAGCTGGTGCTGCGCTGCGACCAACTCGCCCAGCTCGATCCAGGCGTCGAAGCTTGGCAGACGCTCACCATGCTCTCCAAGCGGGCTTTGCTCAATTCCAAGGCCTCGTATCGCGAGCTGGCCCCCGTGCTGGTCAAGGAAATTAAAAACGCCAGTATGCTAATCGTGGCCAACAAGGGCCATGAGGTTGCCCCATCCTCGGCGTTGCTGGGTTTGGCTGGCCCCGCCCCAGCGCCCGCTGTACCTCCGGCGGCTGCGCTGCCCCAGGATCCGAAGGATCTTGCCAAGCTTTTGATTCGCCAGCTCGATCGCAAACAGCTCATCACCCTGGCTCAGATTTTGGTCCGTTATATCAAGCAGGCTGGAGCCTAGGGAGCGTTTGGCTGGATGCCCCGATGGGTTGTCCCTGGCCTTAAGGCTGCTTGAATCCACCCTCGACCCCCCAGGATCAGCCCTCCTGGGGGGTGTTTGTTGGGGAGGCTGAGTGGCGGGGCTGGTGAACGCGCTGGAAGAT
>JAAUQQ010000285.1 GCA_012032745.1 Synechococcales cyanobacterium RM1_1_8 | reverse complement strand
CTTGGGCTCCCAAGCTCCAGGCGGTGGGCTTCAGTATTTCTTAAGGCTCCGTTGGGGTTCAAATACCCTAATCAGCGCTGAATTGCGTTATTTTGAGGCAGAGCCCTGGGAGAATGAGCGATCGCGCCCAATGGCTTTTCCCAGCAACAAGCCAAAGTTCCATGGGAGCGACTCATGGTTTCGGCGAAGTTTTTGATTGCGATCGGCAGCCATCTTGACCCACGTTTTTGGGGTTCATGTTTAACGGTTTACCCCATTCCCCCAGAAGCTCCTTACCAACATGGCCTACCTCAAAAAAACCTACATTCTCAAACTCTATGTAGCAGGCAACACCCCCAGTTCGACTCGGGCGCTGCGCACCCTACAGCACATCCTCGAAAATGAGTTTCAGGGCGTCTATGCCCTCAAGGTCATCGATGTGCTCAAGATCCCCAGCTTGCGGAGGAGGACAAGATCCTGGCCACCCCCACCCTCGCCAAAATCTTGCCCCCCCCCGGTGCGGCGCATCATTGGCGACCTATCGGATCGGGAGCGGGTGCTGATTGGCCTAGATTTGCTCTACGAAGATCTTCAGACCCGCTGAGCAAAACTGCGGAACAAAACCGCTGAGCATCGGGGTGAACTGGGGCTGGGAGCCAGGGAGATCCCCGTTTCCGCCACTCCGCGCGGCTCTCCTGGGCTGTCGCCCCATGTAACATGCGGCCTATAATGGCTCTGCCATTTGGTTCTTGCTGGTTACCCATGTCTCCCATTCTCCCAACTGACCATTCGCCAACGCCCCAGCGCCGCAGTATCCAAAAAATTCGCACCATGATTGAGGGGTTCGAAGACATCAGTCATGGCGGGCTCCCCAAGGGACGTACGACGCTGGTCAGCGGCACTTCGGGGACGGGTAAGACGATGTTCTCCAGCCAGTTTCTCTTCAATGGCATTAGCCATTTCAATGAGCCGGGCATCTTTGTCACCTTTGAGGAGTCCCCCGCCGATATCATCCAAAATGCCGAGAGCATTGGCTGGGATTTGCAGAGCATGGTGGATGAGGGCAAACTGTTCATCCTGGATGCCTCTCCCGATCCAGATGGCCAGGAAATTGTCGGCAACTTCGATCTGTCCGCCCTAATCGAGCGTATTCAATACGCCATCAAAAAATACCAGGCTAAGCGGGTGGTGATTGACTCCATCGCAGCGGTCTTCCAGCAGTACGACGCCGCTTCCGTGGTGCGCCGGGAGATCTATCGCCTGGTGGCCCGGCTCAAGCAGGTGGGGGTGACCACGGTAATGACCACGGAGCGGGAGCATGAGTACGGCAAAATCGCCCGCTTTGGCGTTGAAGAGTTTGTCTCTGACAATGTGGTGATTGCCCGCAATGTCTTAGAGGGGGAACGGCGGCGGCGAACGATTGAGATTTTGAAGCTGCGGGGCACGACCCACATGAAGGGGGAATATCCCTTCACGATCAATAACGATGGCATTAGCATTTTCCCCCTGGGGGCCATGCGCCTGACCCAGCGATCGTCCAATGTGCGGGTGTCCTCGGGGGTCACCAAGCTGGATGAGATGTGTGGAGGGGGCTTCTTTAAGGATTCGATCATTTTGGCGACGGGGGCGACGGGGACGGGCAAGACGCTGTTGGTGAGTAAGTTCATTGAGAATGCCTGCAAGAATGGCGATCGCGCCATCCTGTTTGCCTACGAAGAATCCCGCGCCCAACTGCTGCGCAATGCCTATTCCTGGGGCATCGACTGTGAAGAGTTTGAGCGCCAGGGCCTGCTGAAGATTCTCTGTGCCTACCCCGAATCGGCAGGCTTGGAAGATCACCTGCAAATCATCAAGTCTGAAATCAGTGAATTTAAGCCTGCTCGGATTGCGATCGACTCCCTCTCTGCCCTAGATCGCGGTGTCAGCAGCAACTCCTTTCGGCAATTTGTGATTGGGGTGACCGGCTATGCCAAGCAGGAAGAAATCACCGGCTTTTTCACCAACACCACCGATCAGTTCATGGGCTCTCACTCGATCACGGACTCCCAAATTTCAACCATCACAGATACCATTCTGCTACTTCAATATGTTGAAATTGGCGGCGAGATGTCTCGGGCGATCAACGTGTTCAAAATGCGGGGCTCCATGCATGACAAGGCGATTCGGGAGTTTACGATCAGCAGCAATGGGCCGGACATCAAAGAGTCCTTCCGGAATTTTGAGCGCATTATCAGCGGTGCGCCCACCCGCATCACAGTAAATGAAGTCAATGAGCTGTCCCGCATTGTGCGCGGCGTCCAGGAAAAGGAAGTACCGGGCCTGCCAGATTTCCCAAGCTGAGCCCCTCGCCTTGGACGGGGATAGAATTGCTGGTCTCGGCGAATTCTCAAACATCCTCTCAGCCAAAGTGCTGAGATTTCGGTTGCATTGAGAGGCTGGGGTGGCGAGTTTGATCGTCGCCCTTGGTGTGATTTTTTCAGCCTTGTGGCGTGAGTGCTGCGATCGCTCAAACCTGGTTGCTTCGGCTGTGGGCAAGGACCTAGGCAAACCTGGAGAAAGCGTTCTCTAGGGGAGGATTGGTGCTCTTCTGGGCGAAGGGAAATCTGGGAATTTGAACCTGACTGAGAACGGGAGCAGGCCAGCAGAAGCCGGTATAAAAAAGTGAATTTTTAGCAATCGTCGCGATCCAGCCATCTATTTTCAAAAACGTTCAGACCTGACAGAAAGGTTGCATCCGGTAAGGAAGGCGATATACTTTTGGTCTCAAGGGCCAGCCCCTGGGAAGACTGAAACAGTGGCTGTTTGCTGAACGGTGGCTGTTTCTGTTCGAGCTTTTTAGTACATTAGGTTTCATGGTATTCAACCGTCTTTCTAAGACGCTGCCCCTCTGCTTGGGAGTTGCTCTGTTAGTCCCCGCAACTTCCTGGTCCCTGGGCCGCCATCAGACTACGACAAATGCCTCGGCAAGCCTAGTTCAGCCTGCGCCGCTCCGGACCGGCCCCATCGCTTCCTTGCGGGCTGTTGATTCACCTTTTCTGGATTACCGCCAGAATCACGCTTCCAGACAGCAGGATTACGCTCTTACCCCCACTGGAACCCACCAGCCGAGTCCAGGTGCAGGAATTTCGCCACTAATCGCCACTGTGCCCGCAGCCGCCACGACCCTGCTGCCCAACTGGCTCAGCTCCCAGAGCAGCGTTTTGGAATTGGCCCAGCCCATGGGGCGCTGGCTTTCGCTGCTGAATCCGATCGCCCCCAGTCCCCGACTTGCAGCCCGTTCAACGGCGTCATCGCAACGGCTGCCGGGCGAGTTTACCTGCATTGATACGCCAGAGCAGTCCTACGATAGCTTTTCGGCTTGGATCGCGGGCTGCCTGACGCGCGAGGTGGGGGATGAAGCCCTGGCCCAAGCCCTGGCCGAGCGCATTGAAAGTGGTTTCAGGGGCAGGGATTGGTCGGGGCAGTCCGTGGAGCCGACGCTGGCGGAGAACTTTCCGGCGGCACGCCTGGGCGATCGCCTCCTATTCATCATCACGGACGAAGTGGCAGAGGCTGCGGGCATCAACGGCGAAGTCCTGGCCACGCGCTGGCTCAACCAGCTCCGTCTGGTCTTGGGAGATCAGCCCCTGACCCTGCTGGATAGCCAATATGCCATGCATGGACTAAAACCCACAGGCGACAACTTGCGGGGGGATGCCTCTTGGTATGGTCCTTACTTCCACGGTCGCCTGACGGCAACCGGAGAGATTTATAACCAGGATATGTTTACCGCAGCCCACAAGGAGCTGCCCTTCGATACGTATTTGAAGATCACCAATTTGCTCACGGGCGATCAGCTGGTGGTGCGAATCAACGATCGCGGCCCCTACGTGGGCGATCGCATGCTCGATCTATCCCTCGGCGCGGCGACCTATCTGGGCGCAAAGGACACTGGCGTAGTGCCCATCCGCGCTGAAGTCCTAGAACCTGCCGATCCGCTCCAGGTCCAGCTACCAGACTTTGATCGCGAGCAAGCGCTTCAGCGGCCCTTGATCACAATGCGTCGCCCTTGATCGATATCCAACCAGCCAGCACCGCGCAGTTGATTCAAAATACGGGTGACGGTGACGCGGGTGGTGCCCAGGGCGCTGGCCAGGTGGTGGTGGGTGAGGCGCACAGAGATGCGCAGGCCGCCACCCGCCACGGGTTCGCCCAAGTCATCGGACAACAGCAGCAGAAACTGCTTGAGCCGTTCTTCGACCCGGCGCAGTCCCAGCAGGGCGGCAATGCTTTCGGCCTGCTGAAGGCGGCGGCCCATTTGCTTGACCAGGGCCTGCTGGATGGTGGGTGAACGCTCCAGTTCGACGAGGCTGAGCTGGAGCAGCTCCGATGGCGCGATGGCGATCGCGCTGTAGGGCAACACCCTGGTCAGGGGCAACCCAAAGGGCATAGAGGGAATCGCCAGTCCCAGCAGGGACTCATCGCCGCTGGGGTGCAGCGTGTTGAGGGTGACCACGCCCCGCATGACAATCCAGATTTTTTGCTCTGCAAGGGGAATTTCCTGACCCCGGCTAAAGCTGTGAATGGGAAAATCTCGATAGAGATGCTCTAGATGCTGCCGCAACTCTTCTGAGTTGTATGTGGAATTCTCTGGGACAGCAAGTTTCAGGGCAAAGGGTTCGGCCCGATGGGCTGGGAAGGACGCCATACTAAACACCTAACTGCGGATTCTTTCGTCAATGGATTTATTGTATGAATCCGCCCTTAAGGCATGGTCATCCAGGCATTGTCATCAGTTTAAGCTTGGGCTAAGCCGCCGGGGAAGTGGCTTCAAAAACTGCTTCAGAAGGTCGGCGGGGCTGCCATAGCATAGCTCCCCTCCTCAAAATCAGCTTGCAGTCTGGAATACAAGTCTGGAATTACAGGTCTGGAAACTGGACTCTAGAGCTTGCTTCTACGGCGCGACGAGTCCCGTGGCGCTTAGACATACTGGCTGCTAGATATACTGGCTGCTAGATATACTGCCTGCTAGATATACTGGCTGCTAGATATACTGGCCAGGCCCCTGCTTAAACGGTCCCACAATCCAGGAATTGATCCAGCCGCCGTAGAAATTGCCGGGCTGGGGCTGCACCGTCTCCCCATCCACGCGACAGCAGTCCATCGGCCCAGCATAGAGCGCCAAGTAATTGCGAATCGGTTCAAAGGCCGGGGTGGGATTGGGATAGAACCAGGCCACATTCTCCACCTGGCGCGGGGCCGGATCGCCGCCACTCCCCGCCACGCTCAAACTGTAGTAGCCCGCGAGGCCCTTCCACTCGCAAAAGGAACTGCGGGAGGTTTGGGTAAAATAGTGCATTGCAATGTCCTCGGGGGGAATGTAGTAAACCGGCGGATGGCTGGTTTCTAGAACCCGCATGGAGCGCTGGGTTTGCACAATTTGAATACCATTGAAAATGACTTCAATGGACCTGGAACAGGCCACTAAGCGGGGAGGCCGGGGATAGTTCCACACGGACTCCTGCCCCGGTCCTGGTTCAATGCGTTGTGCCATTGTCATGTTTTTTGCTCTTGGTCATGTTTGCTCTTGTCGTGTTTGCCACCTGCCTCGGCTCAGCATTTCAAGCGCTGTTACAGAACGTTAACTGTAGGAGCCGGGAATGGAAACCCAAGACTTTAAACTGGAGGTCCATCCGTTTTAAATACGCTTCATAAATCTCCCATGTTTCCATCCCACCGGCCCCGTCGCCTGCGCCAGACCGAGACCCTGCGTCGCATGGTGCGCGAAGTCACTCTGACCACCAATGACTTGATCTACCCACTGTTTGCAGTGCCCGGCTCCGGCATTTCTAAGGAAGTGAAATCCATGCCGGGAGTCTATCAGCTCTCGGTGGACAAGCTGGTGGATGAAGCCAAGCAGGTTTGGGACTTGGGCATTCCGGCGGTGATTTTGTTTGGCATCCCCGATGAAAAAGACGATGCCGCCACGGGGGCCTGGCATGACTGTGGGATTGTCCAAAAGGCGGCCACGGCGATCAAGGCAGCGGTGCCGGAGCTGATTGTCGTGGCGGATACCTGCCTGTGTGAATATACCAGCCACGGCCACTGCGGCTATTTGGAAACGGGCGATTTGACCGGGCGGGTGCTGAATGACCCGACGCTGGAGCTGCTGAAGAAGGTCGCGGTTTCCCAGGCCCAGGCCGGGGCCGATATCATTGCGCCTTCGGGCATGATGGATGGTTTTGTGGAGGCGATTCGGGAGGGCTTGGATCAAGCGGGCTTTACGGATACGCCGATTATGGCCTATTCCGCCAAGTATGCTTCGGCCTACTATGGCCCCTTTCGGGATGCGGCGGAGTCTGCACCTCAGTTTGGCGATCGCCGCACCTATCAAATGGATCCCGGCAATGGCCGCGAGGCCCTGCGGGAGGTGGAGCTGGACATTGCCGAGGGGGCAGATTTTGTCATGGTCAAGCCTGCGCTTTCCTATATGGACATTATTTGGCGCATCAAGGAGATCACGGAGCTGCCCGTGGCGGCTTATAACGTCTCTGGGGAATATTCCATGGTCAAGGCGGCGGCTCTGAATGGCTGGATCGATGAGGAGAAGGTGGTGTTGGAGACCCTGACCAGTTTTAGACGAGCTGGGGCGGATTTGATTTTGACCTACCATGCCAAGGATG
>JAAUQQ010000284.1 GCA_012032745.1 Synechococcales cyanobacterium RM1_1_8 | reverse complement strand
ACTCATCCCCCAACCCCTTCTCCATTTGATGAAGAAGGGGAGCCGGATCGGAGTCCTTCTCCCCTTGTGGGAGAGGGATTAGGGTGAGGGGGCAAAACTTACGCCCCAGCCTACTAGGCTGTGCCCGCTTTTCTAATCAAAACTACGGGCTATGGGCACCATCGGCTACAGCTATTCTCAAACATCCTCTAACGCAGCAGCAACAGCCCCGTCTGCAACAGACCAATCAGAAAGCCCAAAATGCCGCCTAGGGTAACGATCGCCTGCAACTCACTCTTGACAATGCCCTGGACCGCCTGCTCCAGCTCCTGGGGCGAGGTCGCCACCACGCGATTAATAATCACCCCTTCGAGGTTGAGAATCGGAATTACCTGGGCGACGATTTTTTCTAGATCCTGCTCCAAGTAGCGCTCCAGGATCAGCGCTAGCTCCTGACTGATCAGCTTCAGGGAACTCTCCATCACGGGGGAGCTGCGCAGGCGATTGAGCACCAAGTTGGCCACATTCTCCCAATCAAGGGACTGGCTCAGGTTCTGCACCAGATCTGAGCCCTGCTGTTGCACCAGCTCTCGCACGGTCTGGCGCATGGTGGCCCGGAGCTGGCGCACGGTGCTGACGGGGAAGTTTTGTAAGGAAAAATTGAACAGGGCTTCCTGGAGGCGATCGCTCACCGAAACCACCGCAATCAGCTCCGCAATTACCGCATTGCTATTGTCCCGATGGTCTAGGCAATAGCCCCGCAGCCGCGTCAGCACATCGCGCAGGCCAAACAGATTGGCAATCACCCAATAGGTGCCGCTGCTCTTTTCCCGGAAGGCATTGTCGATCGCCTCAATGTTGCGATCGGTGAGAAAATCCACCAGCCCCTGGCGCAACACATCCGGTGGCACCACTTCCTCAATCACCCAGCGGGCCAACTGTTGAACCTGGGCTTCGCTGAGCTGAAACTCCAGCAGCACCTGATCAAAAATCTGGTTGAGCTGGGGAGCCAAGAAGTCTTCCCGGCGCGCCAACACCCGGATCAGTCGGGGCAGGGACTGGCTGAACAAATCCCGCAGAATGCCCCCCAGGATCTTGGCCGTGCGCTGGTTTTGATCCTGTTGGACCTGGTCCAGGGCCAACTGCAGTAGCCAGAGAATAATCTGCTGTAGACGCTCGGTCTGCAACAGCTTGCTGGCCAGCTTTTGCAGCTCCTCGGGGGTGAGCAGCGAGCCCATGATTGCATCGGCCACCCGCTGGGCCAAGCGGGCTTGGTTGCTGGGAATCAAGCCTGGCGTGAAGGGAATTCTGCGCCCCAGCAGGTATCGAGCCCGGTAGGGGCGAAACAGCATATTGATCGCCAGGTCATTGGTGAAATAGCCAATGATGCCGCCAGCCAGGGGCGGTATGAACAAAATCCAAAGATTGGACCAAAGATTGGATGGGGCCACAGGGACAGGGCCGGGCAGAATAAAGCGAGCGGCGATCGCGCGACAGCATTAGCCCAGGCAAGAACAGCTTACCCATGATAAGCCTCTGGCTCGGGATAGGCTCCTGACTCAAAATAAGCTGCCAGGTCGCCCTAGGCAACTCGCAGAAGTCCCTGGAAGGAAATCCCCGGAGGAAAATCCGCAAACCTAGGGATCTAAGCGCCAAAACCGGATTCAGGGTAGATAAAACTTGCGCATTCTAACGCAGGCTTTTTATCCGTATGGACACTCACAGAACGTCGTTTCGGGTCCGTGCAATTGTCCAAACTTAGGTGGTATAAACATGGTCTACGCCAGTTTAGCTCTGCTATCCTCTACAGCAGAATTCCGGCCATTCGCGGACCCGTTTTCCAGCAGAATGCTTGGATGATGCGTGGTTGGCTGGCCTGCTGGGCTGGGACAGCATCCATAACCCAGCAGACAACTCCAACCTCTATCTCTGTGCTATCAGGGGGCATCTTGCAACAAGACGAAGAAATTCGCGAACTCCGGGAAGTGGTGACCAACCTACAGTGGGCCTTGGTCGAGACCCTACGCTGCTGCGAGCTCGTGGGCCAGGATGCCGCCGTGGATGAGACCCTGCTCAAGCGCATTGAGAAGGCGGGCAATGCGGTCAAACGCATGAAACCCTCGCCCCCCCTAGAGCAATAGGCCCAGCAGCAATAGGCCCAGCAGCAATAGGCCCAGCCAAAACCGGGCCACATCCCCTAGCGCTCCAGCACCAGCGCCCCCATCAGCCCCAGGGCCAGGGGGTAGTAGGTGGCCTGGCGGAACCCCGCAGCCTGGGCCAGTTTGACCTGTTCTGGCCCCAGGGGAAACCGTTCAATGCTGGGATTGATGTAGGCGTATTCTTCCCGCACTCCCAAGCGGGTTGCATTGGGCAAGACCAGATTGTCTAAGTACCAAGATTGAAACTGACGCAGCACCCCCGAAAAATCACTGATGGGTCGGTTCATGTCCAGAATCGTCGCACGGGCACCGGGCTTGAGCACGCGGTATAGCTCGGCCAGGCAGCGGGGAATGTCGCCCACATTGCGCAGGCCATAGCCCAGGGTCGCCCCATCAAAAAACTGATCCTCGAAGGCCAGGTTGAGCGCATCGCCCTGCTGCCAGAGGATGGCGGGTCGAGGGCGATCGCGTTCCGCCCGCTGCTCGGCCACGGCCAGGAGCTCCCAGGCAAAGTCCAGGCCATAGACCTGGCCCTGGGCTCCCACCTGCTGGGCCAAGAGCAGGGCCAGGTCGCCCGTGCCACAGCAGAGATCCAAGGCCACCTGGCCGGGCTGGAGCCCAACCCAGCTCACAGCCATGCGCTTCCAGACCCGGTGCAGGCCAAAGCTGAGCTGGTCATTGAGCTGGTCATAGACCGGGGCGATGCGGTTGAACAAGGCCTGCACCTGTTCGGGACGGGGCGGAGCAGGCTGGGGAAATAGAAGCCCAGGCTTCAAACGCTCAGGCTCCGGGCTTTTAGGCTCAAGACGCTCAGGCTCCGGCGAACCGGGGTGGGACAAGGACATGGCAACAGTAGCCAGCGACAGCAAAGGTCAGGCTTTTATCCTAGCGGGGGATGGGGGGAGATTGTCCGCGATCGCCAAACCCTCTGGGAGGGCCAAGCTGTCCGCGATCGCCAAACGGTCTGGGCTGTTTGGGTCGCTTGGATCAGCCTGGAGCATCGATCGCCAAGTGAGCTGTTTGATTTGCAAGTAGGTAGACAGAGCGATACGGTCCTGACGCAGCAGCTCGCGGGCATCGGCCTCCAGGCATCCTAGCTGAACTTGGCCTGCCTCCGGGCTTTGCCGTAGCTGCTTTTGGCAATCGTCGAGCTGGTCGAGGATGGTGGCGATCGCCGCCTGGCGCTGGTTGTCCACCATGGCTCGACATTGCTCTTCCAGGGGGGAAATCATGCGCTCTAGCTGTTCATAGATATCCAGGGAAATCTCATCGTCGATCAGCCGCAGCCGCTGCTGCTGGCGTAGGGTCGCCACTTCACGGGCAACGCGATCGGGGGCTTCGGCGAGCTGGCTGCGCAGCTCCAACACCACCTTGCGCACCCCCTGGATCACCACTTTTCCCTTGCGCCGCCGCATCCGTCGCAGGACATAGCCCACGGTGGTAGTGCTGGTCAACATGATGAAGGCCGTTTGGAGAGGCTTGTTGTCGCGCACGTAGCGCAGCCAAGCGCTGCGGGGGTCGCCGCTCCCGAAGGCTTGGGTCGCGCCGGGATGCATGTACATCAGCCCTTGGGACATCAGCGCCCTGGGATCTCCCTGGGCCAGCTTGGAATAGAAGGGGGCATAGCGCTGGGCCTGGGTGAGGATGGACCAGGTGAGCAGGGCGATGGTTTGTTTGGATTGCTCCGGGCGGGTCACCAGGGCGGTGGCGGTGGAGAGGGTGGGAATATCCTGGGGCGGAATCGGTGGAATCGCTTGGTGGATGCCAGCGGGAATCACGGCGGCTTGGTAGGATTCGGGCGATCGCGAGGTGTAGAAGTTGACCTGCGCCGGTGAAATCGGCACGATCTCGAATCCCTGGGCCTGCCCCTGGGAATTCCCATCCCCAGGGCCGCCCTCGCCCCCGGTGCGAAAGGCTTCATCCAACAGCTTGCTGCCGTGGGGGCCGACATAAAACACCGCATCGAGCTGGCCCTGGCGCAGTTGTTCAAAGCTCTCTATGGGGGAGATTTCCACGGCCTGCACTGCAATTCTGGCTTCCTGGAGCAGGCGCTAGCCGTGAAATTAATGCCACTCTCCGGGGCTCCCAGGGCCACGCGCTGGTTGGCCAGGTCCGTCAGCTTTTGGATCGAGCTGCCCTGGGGGACGATGATATAAACATATTCCTGGGCCAGGGTGACAATCGAGTTCACGTCCCCCGCTTTCATGGCATCGCTGGCCACATCAAGCTGACTGAGGGCCACATCGGTTTCCCCCGCCAGCAGTCGCCGCAGGTTCTCGGCAGAGCCCTGGGAGAGCTGGGGATCAATCTGGAGCTTGCCGACGTTCTGGCCGGATTCTGCAATGATTTTGGCGATCTGGGCATAGCCGCCGCCTTCGCTGCCGCTGGAGAGGCGTAGGGAGGGGTCATGCCAATTGCAGCTTGCCAGGCTGAGGGAGAGGGTGGCGATCGCGCCCCAGCGCAGCGATCGCGGCCTGGCTGGTACGGCTCGCAACGACAGGGCTGGTTTCGGTAGGGATTTGGATGGGACTCGCATCTATGGGGAATTTAGGTGGGGGGATGGGGAGGTGGGGAGGTGGGGAGGTGGGGTGAAGTTAGCATTTCCGCTCTAGGCGGACCGCTCCGGAAGGCTGGCCTGCTTACTGGCCTGCTTACTGGCCTGCTTACTGGCTGGCAGTCGCTTACTGGGCTGGGCCGCCGCTGAACCATTTCGTTTTGAGGTTTTCTAGATAGCCCTGTTCTTTGAGGGTGAGCAGTTCTCGATCTACTGCCTCTGGTAGGGGGCCATCGCTCTCTGGAAAGACAATGCCGTAGCTTTCTGAGGTGAGCAGCTCGCCCGCGAGGCGAAAGGCTTGGGGTTTGGCATTGGCCCAGTACAGCAGGCTGGGGTAGTCCCGCACCACCCCGGCGATTTCCCCGGATTCCAGGGCGGCCAGGCTGCTGTCCAAGTCGCCATAGGGCACCGCCTCTACTGGCTGGGAGCGCAGAAAGTCCTCCGCTGTGGTGCCCGCTACCACCCCGATCGGCTCTCCTTTTAGCTGGGCTAAGCTGGTCTCGACCTCGTTGAGCTGGAGCACGGTCATGGAAGCAATGAAATCCGCCACAATGAAAAAGCTCACCCCCATCCAGGTGCAGGCCAGCAAACGCCCGCCCAGCTTCATCGGTGTCACATCGCCATAGCCAAAGGTGCCGAGGGTGACCACGGCGAACCACATGCCCTGGCCGATGCCGGGTAGGGGGCGATCGGAAAAGCCAGGGTTGTCCTTGCGTTCCACCAGCCAGATCAAGCTGCCCACGATGCCGCTGCTGAGGAATACCAGGATCAAGGGACGAGCCAGATTCCAGTTAAACAGCCGCTGGGACCAAACCTGGAGCAGGGTCTGGCGCGTATTCGGCACCATCAACTGGAGCCCCGATTGGAAATAGGGCTGGGAAAAGTCGTAGCCATTGGCTTCGCGCTGGGCGGTGATCGAGAGACCGGCGATCGCCAAATCCACCTCCCCCGCCTTGACCGCTGCCAACAGCTTGGGGGCCGATTCATACTGCACCCAGTCCGTCGTGAGATTTAACGCATTGGAGATGGTTGTCCACAGCTCCACGCTATAGCCATAGGGCATTTGATCCGAACCGGCCTCGGCAAACACCAAGGGCACCATGTTGTTGGTGCCGACACGCAGGCGTTGGGGCAAGGCCCCAGCAGCATCGGCCATTGCAGCCTCACCCACCGCAGCAGCCGGGGCAGGGGCCTGGGCCAAAACCGAGGGTGCAGGCAGCAGACCGCTGCCCGCGATCAGGCCCGCTGCGCACAGCAGCTTCCAAGCCCTGTTTTCGATCTTTTTGCCGCTCTTTTTTCCGATCTTGTTGCCGATCATGGGTAGAAGCAATGTGTGTAGGATGCATCGAGGGAATTCAGCGAGGCTCCTTGCGCCAGCCGCCAGAAGCCGCCAGAAGCTGTCAGGAACTGCTCGGCAATCCCTGCTTGAACTAGCGGCTGTTTGAACTAGCGGCTGTTTGAACTAGCAATCCGGAATTGTATCTGTCCGGACAATTTTACGAGTAAATACTGATCAGATAGTCATATTCAAGATAAATTTATTTCTGTCTTGATACTTAGGCTAGCGAGCCATGCATCATCCAGGGCCAATCTGCCCACCCTCCCACAGCGGTGAGGGGCGGATCGATCTATAGTGCTGGGTGGTGCTTTCCCCATGCCCCTGTCCCTATCCCTATCGTCATCCATGGCTCCATCCCAGGACCAGCCCACCCCCATCCACGAACTCAAGACCCTGATTCTCTCCTTCCATTCGCTGATTGCGGTGGAGACCGTTGAAGAAGAGCGCGTGGACCTGCTGATCAAGGCTGTGGCCTCAGAACTCCAGCTCAAACTCTATACCTGGAGCATTACTCAGGGCCTGGTTCGCCATGACATCCCCAAGGCCACGGTGCCCCGCACCAACCAGCCATGGCCTGTTACAACACCTCGCCAGTCTCGATGAAGGCATTTT
>JAAUQQ010000283.1 GCA_012032745.1 Synechococcales cyanobacterium RM1_1_8 | reverse complement strand
CGGTCAGCCAGCCGCCCAGCGCCATGTAGGCGCAGGGGAAGAGCAAAATACCGGACCAGCCAACAAAACGAACTCATGTCGCGCTTTAGCCAGTCGTCGACGGCATCAAATAGCCCCCGTTCCTGACCTGCGCGTCCCATTGCGATGGTCATCGAATCAAAACCTCTTGCCTTAAAAGAAATTGCAAGCGTTGCCAGCAGGTTATCGTTCTTTGTTCATGATACGGCCTTAATAAAATGTTGCAAGTAAGGGGAGTGGGGTTGAAATGGCAAGCTGGGGGCAGAAATATCGGATCGCTCAAATGAATGGCCCGTAGGCTTTTGGGAGAGCCGATGGTGTAACTCCCGCACGCTCTAAGTTCGGGCGATTGCGCTGGGCGGAATTCTCATAATTGCTTAACCTTTTAAATGGACCTCGAATTGGGTGATAAAGCCGTGTTAACAATTTGTAGCTTTTCGCTGGAGCGGGGCGATCGCCCGCCAGCAGAGCATTTTTACCTAGGCCCTAGGCCCAATTCTTTAAGCGCTCGCCCATCTCCTTTAAGATCTAGAGTCTATGGCGGCGAATGTCCCCTGAATTTAAGCCTGAACTGAAGAATTAGCGATTTTACTAGCGACACAATCCATGACAGCCCAAGCGACAGCGAATACAAAAGTGCTACGTCAGAAGGTTCTGGGATCCCGACGCCTGAGTAATTATTTTTGGGCCTTGGTGGTTTTGGGAGGCGGCCTGGGATTTTTGCTCTCCAGCGTGTCCAGTTACACCAAAATCAATTTGCTGCCTTTGAGCGATCCAACCCAGCTTTTGTTTTTGCCCCAGGGGCTGGTGATGGGCTTCTATGGCATTGCAGCCCTGGTGTTGGGCAGTTTTTTGATGGCCTTGCTGCTCTGGGATGTGGGGGGCGGTTTCAATGAGTTCAATCAGGAAACCCAGCAGGTGACGATTTATCGCCAGGGCTATCCCGGCAAAAACCGCAAGGTGGAGCTGATTTACCCGATCGCTGACGTCCAGTCGGTGCGGGTGACGCTGAAGGAAGGGATCAATCCCAAGCGAGCGCTGTATCTGAATCTGCGCGATCGCGGTGATATTCCCCTCACCCGCGTCGGCCAGCCGATTTCCCTGGCTGAACTGGAAAACCAGGGGGCGGAGCTGGCTCGGTTCATGGGGGTTCCCCTGGAGGGGCTGTAGCGATCGCAAGTTCTGGTGGTCAGCAGCGATGGAATGTTCAAACACTACAGGCGGTTGCGGGCCTTGAGGCGCAGATAGCGCTCCACGAGCTGATCGCTGATCTGGGCAGCGGGGGCATCCAGCACCAATACCCCCTGCTGTTGCAGTTTGGCGAAGACGAGCTGGCGCTGGTGAAGCAGGTCGAGGGCGACGGCACGGCGGTAGAGCGGGTCTAGATCTCCCAGGTCTTCGGGGGCGCTGGCGGCCTGGGCCTGCTGTTCGATTTTGGGATCCCGCAGCGTGACACAGAACGGCAGGTAACGGGGGCTGAGGCGCATGAGCGAGCCGATCAGCTCTGCCGAGGCGGTTTCATCGACGATCTCAGTGATCATGACGACGAGGGCTCGGCGGCTCTGCTGTTGGAGCACTGTGCTGACTGCGCCCAGGTAGTCCGGTTCGATCAGTTCGGGCTGGATGGCACAAATGCCTTCGAGCAGTTTGGAGAGATGGCCGGGGCCCTGTTCTGGAGGCATCCAGCGGTGCATGGTTTTGTCAAAGATGCCGAGGCCGACGCGATCGCCCCGGTTCAGGGCCGCCAGGGCCAGGGACAGGGCTGCATTGACCCCCCAGTCAAAGCGTTTTTGCTCCATCACTTGGGCGGTCATCAGGCGACCGCGATCGAGCAAAATCAAGACCGTTTGTTCCTGTTCGGGTTCGAGCACCCGCACCAAGGGCCGCCCCCGCCGGGCCGTGGCTTTCCAATCGATTAGCCGCAGGTCATCGCCGCTGCCATATTCCCGCAGCTCGGAAAATTCGGTGCCCATGCCCTGGCGTTTGAGCTGGCGCAGGTTGCCGGAGGATTGGAGGGCCAGTTTAATGGTTAGTTCCCGCAGGCCGACCAGGTCGGGGTAGACCCGAGTGGTTTGGGGCAGTTCCTGGTGCCAGTCGTGCCAGGCCAAGCGCCAGGGGCCGATTTGCCGCAGCTGGATGCGGTTCCAGGAGAGCTCGCAGCGGTGGCGGGGCAGGACGTGGTAGACCAAGCTGGCGCTGCGTTGGCCTTCGAGGCGAATCGGGGCGGTGGGAATTTTGGGGCTGAGGTCTGGGTTAAGGTCTGAGTTCAAACCTGGAGGTCG
Organism: Synechococcales cyanobacterium RM1_1_8; assembly: GCA_012032745.1. Taxonomy (GTDB): domain Bacteria; phylum Cyanobacteriota; class Cyanobacteriia; order PCC-9006; family JAAUQQ01; genus JAAUQQ01. Next base: position 4,359 of record JAAUQQ010000283.1, on the reverse strand, counting down.
CGCTGGGTCGAAGTCTGGAGATAGGGCTGGGTTGAGTTCGGGGGGAATGCTATCGATCCAGCGGATCACGGCAGGGGAGAAGGCGGGGGGGAGTTCCGGGGTTTGGAAGGTCAGGGCGATCGCGTTCCTGCGGCCAATGGAGAGGCGGCTGGGCAAATCGCGGCTAGCGGTGACTCGGTGGGGCCGGACCCGTCCGGCATCGACGATCGCCAGCCCCACCAGCAAGACATCCCAGGCCAGCATTCCACCCAGGGCGATCCCCAGGCTGCGATCGCCGGGAAAAACAATGGCCGAGGCGAGGGCGATAAGGCCCCCCAGCCCCAACAGCCCGTAGAACCTGGCGGTGGGAATTGGAATCATCGGCTTAGCTAGGCTGGGTTGATTGGATTGGGATGCTGGGCTTGGGGGGAGGGGAGGGGCAGGCTGGGACCAGAAGACTGGGATTGGGATGCTTCCACCATGGCGCTCAGGTTGGCCTGCATGCGATCGCGGAGCTCCTGACACACCCGATCGACGGTGGCGTTGCGATCTCGCTGGTAGTCAGCCAGGCGATCGCCCAGGTTGATCGGTTCGCCCAGCTTCATCTGGGCGCGGCGGTTGCGCTTGGGTTTGGGCTGGTCGATTTGAAACAGCTCCCGCTGGAATCGGGACATGGTGTCGATGAAGCGCTCCGGCGTGGGGTTTTCTAGCACATAACCATCGTAGATTGTGTCGAGGTTGAGCAGGCGTTCGACCGAGCGTTTGATCAAGGCGGTGGGCAGGGCGGTGGGCAGGGCGGCGGCTTTGGCAGCGGCTTCGCCCTCGGGCTGGGCCTCGGCCAGGGCGGCGAGGTCAGCCAGGGCGGCTTGGATGCGGTAGGCGCGATCGCGGCGGGGCTGGTTGAGGTTGCTCGGCAGCCCGAGCAGCGCTTCACAACGGTTCAAAATCCCGTCCCGCAGGGCTTCTAAGCGTTCGTTCCAGTTGTGCTCATCCAGCGGAGGCAGCGGCAAATCCCAGCCAGCACAGTCCGCTTCGATGCGCTGGAGCACCGCTTGGGCAACGCGCCGCAGCCGACCATAGGCCTGGTCAGGTAGTTTGGCCCTGGCCTCGGGGGGCAGGGGATCGGCGGGGGGGGCGATCGCGGCTCCAGTCCCGGTTCCAGTCCCCGCTCTGGTCCCAATTCCAGGCCAGGCCGGTAAAGCCAGGGCTTCCTCTAGTTCCACTAAAGTCTCTTCAACAATTTCCCTCAGATCCCCTCGGTATTGATAGTGAATGCTGATCGGGATAGCAAAGAGTTGGGGAGATTGGCCCTCGGTTTGGGGCAGCTTGCTCAGGGCCTGGAAGGCCAGTTGAACACCGCCGGGCTGGAATTCCATCAGGCGATCGCTCTGGAAGGAACAGCGCCCCTCGGGGAAAATCACCAGCCGGCTGGCGGGCTGCCGCAGCAGATCAATCGTCTGCTTGATGCTCTGGCGATCCACCAGGCCCCGGCGAATCGAATAGACCCCAACCCCCTGGAAAAAATGCTGCATGGCCCCCTGAAATAACTCGTAGGCCGCCATGTAATAAAACCGTTCCCCCAGACGGGAGGAAAGGTCGTACATCAACACGGGCTCCCCAAACGTGGGGTGATTGGCAAAGAAAACCAGGCGATCGCCCTTCAGCCGCTTCAGGCAGGCCAGATCTCCAGCGCTGATTTCCAGGTCCATGCGGTAGCCCCAATGGGCGATGCTGCCCGATAGCCGGTGCATCAACCACACCAGCCAAGGCTTGGGGCGGGGCGGATAGAACTTGGGGGCAGCAGGCTTGGCCAGGGCAGCGGAGGTCGAGGTCATGGCGATCGCAGGTCTCGGGGAGGAGAATGGTAGGAGTGGGGAGTAGGGAAAAAAATAAGATAACGGCGGCTCAGCGCGGCACTGGCACCTGTCCCAAAATCCCGCTGATCACCCCCTCCGCCTTGACCCCATCGAGCTGGGCTTCGGGTCGCAAAATCAACCGATGGCGCAGCAGGGGCGCAGCCACCGCCTTGAGGTCATCCGGCGTGCCATAGTCCCGTCCCAAAAACCAAGCCTGGGCCTTGGCGGCCTGGAGCCAAGCCACCGCCGATCGCGGCGAGGCCCCCACCACCACATCGGGATGCTTGCGGGTCCGATCCACCAGCGCCAGCAAATAGTCCAAAACATTCTCCTCCACCTGGACTGCCTGAACCGCCTGGCGCATCTGCAAGAGCTGCTCCACGGAGGCCTGGGGCTTCAGGCGGCTCAGCTCCTGGCGCTGGGCCCGAAACCCCCGCTGGTGATTCACCAACATTTGTTTTCAGCGCTGCGCTCGGGGTAATCCACGGCCAGCTTGAACAAGAAGCGATCGAGCTGGGCCTCGGGCAGGGATAGGTGCCTTCATATTCCAGCGGATTTTGAGTCGCCACCACCCAAAACAGACTGGGCAGCGCCAGGCTCTGACCATCCAGGGTCACCTGCTGTTCCTCCATGGCCTCCAGCAGGGCCGCCTGGGTCTTGGGGGGCGTGCGGTTGATTTCATCCGCCAGCAAAATCTGCGTAAATACCGGCCCCTTCTTCAGGGAAAATGCCTTGGTATTGAGGTCAAAAATATTCGTGCCCAGGATATCCGAAGGCAGAACATCGGGGGTGAGCTGAATGCGGCGAAAATCCCCCTGGATTAGCTGGGCCATCACCTTGACTGCCAGGGTCTTGCCCACGCCGGGAACCCCTTCGAGGATCACATGGCCACCGGCCAGCAGGGCCACCAGCAGTTGTTCGATTAGCTGGGGCTGTCCGACCACCACGCGCTCTAGGCTCTGGGCCAAACGCTGGGCAACGGCGCGCAGCTCATTCATAACCGGCTCACTCATAACCAGCTCACTCATAACCAAGGGTCACTGAATCGCTCCGAACTGAATCGCTCCGATCGGAAGACTGAATTCCCGTCAGAGCGGTTCCATTGTAGGCGGGCTTGTCTGCTTGAAGCCTGGAGGGCTGTATTTTTTACCCCCGCTTGCTTACCCAGCCTCACCCACCTGGCTCCGCAGACAGAGCTGGGAGCGATCCATAGGCGGTCTGCTGTAACGTTTCTGTTAACATTGGCCGAACTTCAATGCTTAAGTTTTCAGTTTTCTTTTCCCCACGGATTCCACAGGTTTTCCCCACCTAACCCAGTTTTATTCCACAGGTTTTCCACAGGAATTCCAAAGTTTTCCACAGCGGCTAACGAAGCTTCGGGGCCTGGCCGCGATCGCCCCTGGTTTTGGAGCAACAGGCGGCCTCCTCTAGAATTATGAGTGGCTTGTTTCGAGATGTAACGCAAAAGGGCCCGTATCCCTTAATCCGCCGTTAACTGCCAAACATATTCCCCAAGGCCAGCGCTATTGTGCTGATTGACAGCCTCAGTATGTCCTCGCACAATGTATTCCACACATTCCAACCGAATGACTCAAAGACCTCAGAAAGGTTAGGCATCCCCAGGCGTTTTACGGTTTAGTGAGCCAGGCTTTCTGAGGCTGTGATAGGGCAGGATTCAACTTAACGGGCCAGTTTTAGCAATTGGCCTAGGATTGTTATCTCCGTAATCGGACCCTCATTTTCGCCCTCGGATATTGTTCCAGTTGTCCTGTTGGATCTTCGATCTAGCCAGTTGCTGTTCGCCCATCCTGTTCGCTCATCCTGTTCGCCCATCATTCCACCACGCTAGCCAGCTAGGAGCTTTCCCATGGTGACCGATACCGTCACGACCAATACCGTTAGCTTGCAGGTTGAAATTCCAGAGGATCTCCACAACTGTTTGAGGCGGTTTTTGGAAGATCGCCCCCTGTGGGATCAAGACCGCACTTTCAGTGCAGCCCTGTCTTTGTTCTTGATTCAAAATGGTGAACGCGATCGCTGCACCAGCCGCATCTACTTGGATACTTTGTTTGACCCGACAGTTACCATTTAGGTCTCATCTGTCGAAGACAATTGGGTGGCGGATAGCCATTAGATGCTTTAGCAACTAACCATAATCCGGTGAACCAGCCCGCCTGACCTGGGCTGTATTACATTGGATTACACTGAATTGGAAATAGACCTGTGGTGGGCGATGGTTTGTTGTAGCAGCAGCAAACCATCGCCCATTTCCCATACAATCCCAATGCCTTAGCCGCGTTTTCTCTTGCTTTAGGACTGTGATCTCCACAAAGAGGTGCGAGCTCACAAAACCAAATCCATTAGAGAGAATGCTTCTGGCCTAGGCGATGGAGCTGGGCCAGGCTTTGGAACCACTGGCGCAGTTGACCCAAAGCGGGGGGGCTGCTCCGGCAGGGGAGCCATGACCTTTGCTAGGGCGGCGGACGATTCTCCGGTGCGTTGTTCCCAACTTTGTGAGAGTTCT
>JAAUQQ010000282.1 GCA_012032745.1 Synechococcales cyanobacterium RM1_1_8 | reverse complement strand
GGTCAAGGAGACGGAGGCTGTGTGGCAGATCATGCAGGAGCAGGGGATCTCGGCGCGGACGGCAGCCTATGTTCATGGGCTGCGGCGGCTGGGGGAGACGATTGAGGCGAAGGGGACGCGGGATTATTATCAGCAGGGGTAGTCGCCTGGGGACATAACCCTATGGAGCGTAGGGGCAAGTTTGACGGTGAGATTAGAGCCTAGAGCGCCCCGGCTTTGTCGAGTAGCCCATGCAACTCTTCTGCAACGAGGCGATAGCCCTGGACGTTGAAGTGGACTTCGTCGGACTTATAGCTCTCTTCGCGGAGCAATGTGCCAATCAGCTCTGGGGCGAAGGCTAGGTCATATTCTTTGGCTAAATCTCGGTAGAAGGGAGCGACTTTGGCGAGGCGATAGGGAACACCCACTAAGACCACCTCCACGTCGCGATTTTGGGCCAGCTCAATCATGGCAGCAAGATTTGCTTCGGTCTGGCTGAGGTCTTGACTGCGGAGGATATCATTGCCGCCTTCGAGCAGGATCATCAGGTCAGGGTTGGTTTGGTCGAGGACGCTGGGGAGTCGGGCTAGACCCTCGGCGGTGGTTTCACCCGAGATGCCTGCGTTGATGACGGTGCGATCGCTTAACTCAGCCAGCACCGTGGGATAGCTCTGGGCCTTCTCCACGCCGTAGCCCGCAGTGAGGCTATCACCAAAGGCAAGGATGATGCCGTTGGCGGGGATGGCTTCTAGCTTGGTACCGCCGCAGCCTTGGAGTAAGAACAAGCTGAGGCTGACGGCTAGCAGTTTGGGGATAGGGTTGTGCATGAGTTTCTCAACAGCGATGAGAGTGATCAGAGCTTTGTGTAGGCAGTATAGAATCCCATAGATAGATTCTCTTGATGTATGCTCCTGCTCTTGCCCCCTCAGCGGCCTCATCGCCCTGCTGCTCTGGTTCAGCCAACGCGACAGCGGCGACTCTTGAGCAAGATTTCAGACTCCCGGTGAAGATAGATGATAGAAGTGCAAAAGTGCAACTCAGCACTTGCCCTAGGTGGATATCAGCCCTTACCATGAAAGACTGTGCCAAATCATTTAGACCCGGCACTCAATCCGTCTGAACCTTGAGCAGCCCTGTTCAAGAAATAAGCCTAAGAGAAAACCATGCCCAAGCTCAAAACCCGCAAATCTGCAGCCAAGCGGTTCCGCAGAACCGGCACTGGCAAGCTCGTCCGCCGCAAGGCCTTCAAAAGCCATCTGCTAGAGCACAAGACCACCGCCAAGAAGCGCGAGCTGTCCAAGGCCGTGATTGTCCATGAGACCGATGCTGAGCGCGTGACCTTGATGATGCCCTACGGCTAGTCTTGCGGTTGCCCGTTCCATCACTAGATCGATCGCCTGATTAACTGAGTTCAATCCAGGGATTCGCCAACTCCGAGGCCCAAGCCTAACCCCCTTGCCCGGATGCTGAATCCAAGAACTTTCATCCAAGACCGTAGCGCCCTAGGCCTGCGGCTCCAATCAAAAAACAGGGGAAAATAACCTATGGCTCGTGTAAAGCGCGGTAATGTTGCCCGCAAACGTCGCAACAAAATCCTCAAGCTCGCCAAGGGCTTCCGGGGATCCCATTCCAAGCTGTTCCGTACGGCTAACCAGCGCGTGATGAAGGCGCTGACCAATGCCTACCGCGATCGCCGCAAGAAAAAGCGCGACTATCGTCGGCTATGGATCGCCCGCATCAACGCCGCTGTGCGCTCCCACGGCCTGAGCTACAGCCGCTTCATTGGCGCACTCAAAAAGTCGGATATCCAGCTCAACCGCAAGATGATGTCCCAGCTTGCCATCGTCGATCCCGCAGGCTTCAAGGCCATTGTGGATCTGGCCAAGCAGGCTTCCTAGGACCGAGATGATTCGCTCCTGGGCGAAACGAAGATGGCGGGTTCAGGTTTCTGGACCCGCTTTTGGCATGGTTTTTTTCCGGTTCTTAGTTTTTTCCCGGCTTTGGTGGGTGAGTCTCGCCCTGGGGATTGCTGGGGGAGTCGGGGCTGGAATGGCTCCGGTGGCTGGGACTAGGCCTGCGATCGCACCCCCCTGGAAGAGATCCAAGCCCGAGGCGAGCTGATTGTCGGTGTCAAAGACAACCTGCGCCCCCTGGGCTATCGCAACGACCAGGGCGAGCTGGTGGGCTTTGAAATTGACCTGGCGCGGCGATTGGCCCAGGATTTGCTGGGCGATCCCCAGGCGGTGCGGCTGGTGCCTCTGGCCCACCGCGATCGCCTCTATGCCCTGCTTAACGATGAAGTCGATCTCGTGGTGGCACAACTGACCGCCACGGGCGATCGCCGTCGCATCGTCCAATTTACGTCCCCCTTACTACCTCGATGGCGTGGCGCTGATCACCGACCAGCCTGGGCTGAATCGACTGGCCGCTTGGCAGGACCAGCGCCTGGGCGTGCTGGCTGATTCTACGGCGATCGCCGTGGTGCGATCGCGGCTCCCCCGCCTCACCCTGGTGCCCTACGCTTCCTACCAAGCCGCCCTGGCTGGGCTGCGCCAGGGCGAAGCCGATGGCTTTGCGGGGGATGCCACCGTGCTCGCTGGCTGGGTTCAAGCGCATCCAGCCTATGCTGTCGTGGGGCCAAGGCTTTCGACGGAACCCCTGGCCGTGGCCCTGCCCAAAGGCTTGCAGCATGAGAGCCTGCGCCGGGCCATCGAACAAAGCTTGACCCAGGGGCAGCGATCGGGCTGGTTGGGGCAGCAGGCCCGGCGCTGGGGTCTGTTTTAGCTGCCGATTGGGGCATTCGTTTTGAGTTGCTACAGCGCAATCGCAGTGCGAACCTCTTTTGCTAGGCTGGAATTGAGCCCTGGACCCTGATGGAGAAACCCTCGCCACCAGCTTCCTTGAAGCTCCATTTAGATAGCTATAAATCCTTCCTTTCTTGCCATTTTTCGCCATGGAATCCGGTTTACCGATTGCCTATCTCTCCCTGCTGGTCGCCCTCCTGTCCGTTGCGGGGGGCTTGATTGTGCGCCAGGTCTGGAAGACTCGCAGCACAGAATTAAAGCTATCCAAGCTGCAAAAGCGCCTGACCAGCGGCCAGGGATCCCCCCAGGATTACTACGAGTTGGGCAGCATTTTGTTGACGAAGAAACTCTATGGACAGGCGATCGCGCCCTCCAGCAAGCGCTCAAATCCAAGCAGCTCGAAGCGGGCGAGCCCAAAGCCATGGTGCTCAACGCCCTGGGCTACAGCTACGCCGCCAAGGAACAGTACGACCTGGCCATCCGTCACTACAAAGACGCCCTCAAGGAAAAGCCCGACTACGCCACCGCCCACAACAACCTCGGCTTTGCCTACGAACGCAAGCAGCTCACCGTCCAAGCCCTCCAATCCTACGAACAGGCCCTGGCGATCGAACCCAGCAACAGCACCGCTAAAAAACGCGCTGAATCGATGCGCAAGCGGATCATGCCCACAGCGGTATAGATACATCTCGGCTGCGCAACCCTTAGCTGAGTAACCCTTAGCTGAATGGCAAGACCGTGGAAAACAGGATGAAAAGCGCTGCTGCTTTCGTTCTAGCGCTAAGACGTTCTGGCGCTAAGATTTACATCGAAAACCTTCAACTGCGCTGCCACGGTTTTTTATGACGCTGTTCGCCCCCCCCAACCAGCAGAACACCACCCGAACCGTAGGCCGCTCATCCCAGGCCATTTTCATGGTGCTGATTTTTTCGGTGCTGCTGCTGGGCTGTTTGGGCTCGCGCCTGGCCTATCTGCAACTGCTCAACGGCAAGGAAAACTATTCCAAAGCTCGGGAGAACCAGATTCGGCTGATTCCAAAACCGCCCGAGCGGGGCCGCATTTACGATCGCAACGGCAAACTCCTCGCCTCCAGCCGCATCAGCCACTCTCTCTATGTTTGGCCGATCGAAACCACCTCCCCGCGCTGGCCCCAAACCAAAAAAACACTCTCCAAAATCATCAACCTGCCGGAAAAAGAAATTGAACAGCGGATTGCCACCGCTGAAAATCAGCCCTACCGCGTCCGCATTGCCCGCGACCTCAACTACGGCCAAATTGTCGCCATCCAGGAACAGCGCCTGCGGCTCACCGGGGTTCAGGTGGAGCCCGAGACCATCCGTTATTACAAGAATGGTGACTTGGCGGCCCACGTCTTGGGCTACACCCGTGAGGTCACTCGCGAAGACCTCGATGAACTGATCAAAAAAGAACCCAAGCCCACCGACATCAGCAAGCTGGATGAATGGGAGGTCAGCCACTATCGTTCAGGGGATGTGATCGGCAAGGCTGGGGTGGAATATTCCTTTGAGCAGGATCTGCGCGGAGACTGGGGCGGTCAACAGGTCCAAGTCAATGCCGCTGGCGACATTACCAAGGTGGTCGGCCAGCGGGAACCTCGCCAGGGCCAGGATATCCGGCTGACCCTGGATCTAGATTTGCAAATTGTGGCGGAGAAGGCCCTGGGCGATCGCATGGGGGCGATCGTTGCCATGGATCCCCGCAACGGCGAAATCCTCGCCATGGTCAGCCGCCCAGCCTTTGACCCCAACCTGTTCTCCAAGCCCCTGCCCCCCGCCGCTTGGGAAAAACTCAACGCCCCCGATGCGCCCCTAGTCAACCGCGCCCTCAGCGCCTTTCCCCCGGCCAGCACCTTCAAAATCATCACTACCAGCGCGGGCATCGAATCGGGCCATTTCAGCCCGGACGTCGTGCTTCCGACCTATCCCTTTGTGAACATCAATGGCCGCCAGTTCTGGGATTGGAACAACGCTGGCTTTGGTCCCCTCAGCTTCACTGGGGCCATGGCCATGAGCAGCGATACCTTTTTCTACCAGGTGGCGCGCAAAATGGGCGACCTGCCCCTGATTGAGTGGAGCCGAAAATTTGGCTTTGGTACGGAGACGGGCATCGAGCTGGCCCCGGAAGAAGCCCCCGGCACAGTGCCTGATCCAGCTTGGAAAGAAAAGTACATCGGAGAGCAATGGTTCATTGGGGACACCATCAATATGTCCATTGGCCAGGGCTTTATGCTGACTACGCCGCTGCAAATTGCCAACATGTTCGCCGTGCCCGCCAATGGTGGTGACCTGGTCAAGCCCCACCTGCGCAAGGACGATGAAGAAGCCCGCCGCTGGCGCAAGCCCGTTGAGTTCAAAAACCCCCGCACCTTGGAAGTGATTCAACAGGGGCTAAACCAGGTGGTGACGGCGGGCACGGCTCCGGTGATGAACGTGCCGACGCTGCCGCCCAATGCAGGCAAAACCGGCACCGCTGAGGATCCCCCCGCAAGTCTCACATTTGGTATGGGGGCTATGCACCCTTGGATGATCCCGAGATTGTGGTGGTGGTGTTTGGCGAGAACCAGGGCGGCGGCGGCGGCAGTGTCGCCGCTCCGATCGCCAAGGCCGTCCTAGAGGCCCATTTCAATGGCGGTAAGCCGCTCAAGCCCGATGATGAGGCACTGGAAATTGAAGTCGTCCCCTCCTATGGGGATTAGGGTTGAACATTGGAGGCGGGACAGATTGCAGAGAAGGTTACGATTGCAGAGAAGGTTACACCGCCGCAGATTTTTTCCCTGGGAAGCGCCTCTGATGGGGCTGACTTCGGTATGCTGGCTTCTGGCGAAGCTTGAGGGAAGCTCCCTGGGCGAGTTTTTCTGCTCTGGGGTGTTTAGTCCCTGGGGTTTTATCCCTGGCGTCTGGCTCGATTTCGCTGGTTTGAGTCTCTTGGACTGTTTGTACACCCGTCGCTGTATCGCCTGTGAAATTCTCGATTTTTCATACTCCGGAACAAACCCCAACCATGGGGATGCCTGACTGTGCGATCGCCATTGATGTGCTGCGGGCGACCACGACCATTGCCACGGCGCTCCATGCAGGAGCCGAGGGCATCCAAACCTTCAGTGACCTAGAGGTGCTGATTGCCACTAGCGAAGCTTGGCCAGTGGAAAAGCGCCTGCGGGCGGGGGAACGGGGCGGCCAACAGATCGAAGGCTACGATCTGGGCAACTCTCCCCTGCTCTGCACCCCCGAGCGGGTGGGCGGCAAGCGCATCTTTCTGAGTACGACCAACGGCACCCGCGCCCTGGAAACGGTCCGGCCTGCCCCCCTGGTGCTGACGGCGGCGTTAATCAACCGAGCCAGCGTGGTTCAGTATCTCCTCAAGCACCAGCCAGAGACCGTTTGGATGGTGTCTTCGGGCTGGGAGGGCAGCTATTCCCTGGAGGATACGGTCTGTGCTGGGGCGGTGCTCCATGGGGTGATGGCGGCCACGGGGCAGCCGCTGTTGGAGCTGATGGGCAACGATGAAGCCTTTGCTGCGGTGGCGCTGTTTGACCATTGGCAGTCGCGTCTGTTGGAGCTGATGCACCACGCCAGCCACGGCCAGCGGCTACTGAAGTTGCAGGGCGATGAAGATATTGCCTATTGCGCCCAGCTCGATCTGTTGGGGGGTGGTGCCGCTGCAAACGAGCCCCGGTTTGATTCAGCAGGCGACGTTGGGTTAGGAAGTTTCCAGCAGCCATAGAAATTTCCAGCAGTCATAGAAATTTCCAGCAGTCATAGAAATTTCCAGCAGTCATAGAAATTTCCAGCAGTCATGTCCCTACTGGCGTCGGAACGTCAGGGTGATAGCCCCTTTCCCTGCCGTTTTGGCCCCGGCAATGCCCACAAGAC
>JAAUQQ010000281.1 GCA_012032745.1 Synechococcales cyanobacterium RM1_1_8 | reverse complement strand
GATGAGGTCGGCTCAGGCTAGTACAGAAACTTACACCTCGCGGTACTAAGGCAACTCCCCCAACACTGGCTGCTGACCCTGGGCCGTGGCTCGGTCCAGGGTTGAGATCGTCAAAACCTGGGGCGGGGTGGCATCGGGGGGATAGAGAAAATCAACCCGCACCACGCGCCGCTCGCCGGGGTTGAGGTTGAGCTGGATCAGGGGTTTGCCCTGTTCGCCCCGGCGCTGGACCACATGGACGTAGCGGGTTTGCATTTGATTGCGATCGTCCACATAGCGCAGCCGGATGGTGCCCCGAAAAAAGATTTGATCTGGGGGCTTGGCAAAAAAGCGCAGGCCCTGGCTGGCATCATCGGACTTGATCGGCGTCTGGAGGGAAAGCGCCACCGCCTGTTTTTGCTGACTACTGTTGCCCAGGGGCAGGAGCAGGTTGTACTCAATGCCGTAGTTGCCGTGGCCCATGAAGGCAGAGTCGGGGTAGCGGGCCAGCATGGGAGCACTTTGGATTTGGCCGGTGCCCAGGGTGCCCTTGGGCAACATGTTGAGGCCGTAGGAAAGCGATCGCCCCTCCCCCGGCACCGTCAAATAATCCACCTGGGGCGAATCCGTAATCCGAGCCCGCCAGCGGGAGCCCTTCGCCACCCCCGCCACCCGGCCAAAGATAATGGAATCCGGCGGTGTACCCGGCACACTGGCCGCATGGTCCCGAGGGCGCACCAAATCGCTATTCACCACCATGGATTCCCAATCCTGCACCGTGGGAATGCGCTCCCGACCGCTGCTGTCCTTGTCGGCAAACATCGCCAGGTTGGCCACATAGACCGGGCCGCTGCTCCAGAGCCGGGCCAGGCTTGAGCGCCCATTAGATGAGGGGGTGACCTTGCCCACGGGAATCGGCAGGTTCATCAACATGCGGCTCTGGCGGGGCGGAATCACCAGCACCGTCGGCCAGAGACCCTGGCGGCGGCCCCGCAGCACATCGTTGGTTATGCGGCTGCCCGGTCCGGAAAACACCTGACCAATGGGATCTTCGATGTAGGAATCGAGGTCCACATAGAGGGCATCGGGCCGGGTCAAATAGGTAGAAGCTTGGAGCACCTCCACCCGCACTTCCTGGCTTGTGGGGTTGTGCAACAGCACCCCTTGGAAGAGGCTGCGCGTTTCCGAGGCGTCTCTCCCCCTGGAGATATGGTGGCTGAAAATATCGAAGCGGCCATTGAAGGGGTAGTTGAGATGGGCTTCGGGATAGCGTTTGCCCTGGCTGGGGAAGGTGGAGAGCAAGATCCCATCTGCTTGGACAATTTCCGGGTTGTTGCTGTTGAATACCGGCACCGCATCGAGGGAGCCGGGCAAGGGGCGCACGGTCTGGGGGACAGTCACCTCCGCCTGGCTGGCGCGGCTGAGCTGCATCTGGGCCAGCAGGGGTCCATTGGCCCAGCCGGGCAGGGCCACCTGGAGCATCAACACCGCGAAACAAGAACCCAGCACTAAACGGCCCAACTTAAAAAGCACGAGCAACCTCACAGGAGATACAACAGAAGACAGCGGGATGGGAGATTACAGATGGAACAGCACGGGGGGAGCGAGACAGGATCTGGCCGAATAAAATCGGGTCGAATAAAACCGGGTCGAATAAAACCGGGCCGAATAAAACCGGGCCGAATAAAACCGGGCCAAACAGCGCCCTAGGGTGGGGGACTAGAACCTGGCCAAGCCATCAGCCTGGATAGCAGCAGCCGGAAGTCAGCCATCAGCGCCTCGCGGTTGTCGGGTGTCAGAATTGGCACATGGACAAACAGGATTTGGGCTTCTGTTGGGGCTTCTGTTGGGGTCTCTGCTGCTTGCCCTCCGCCCCGACTGGGCAAGGCGAGGCTGGCGCGGAACGCTGGATCGAGTAAGCGATAGTAAAGACCATTGCAGACAAAGTGACCGGCATTTTCACTGACTTCGGCACAGCGCCAGCGGGTTCCCATGGCCTGCCAATAGGCAGGGGGCACGGGGCTGCGTCGGACGGCATCGGGGCCAAGCAGGATTGGGGCCGCCGCTGCATCCGCTGCGGCGCTCAGGGCGCAGGCCTGGATGGCTGGTTCTGAGATGGCCTGGAGCTCGAAGCTGAGACGCGATCGCGATTCCGCCATGCCACAGGCCAGCACATAGGCCGGGCGGTGGTGGGCGATCTCGATCTGGATTGCATCCCAGGCCAAATCCACATCCACCGGCAGACGATGGAGCACCCGACAGTTGTCCGGCAGCGCCTGGGCTGCCTCCAAGGCCAGGATCAGATCATCGGAGGCGTTAGACTGCTGGTGGGGAAGCCAGGTGTCGAAGGTGGTGATCAGACTGGGATCTGCCATGATTATTCCCACGGTAGAGAATGTTGATGCGTCTTCTGGGACCAATGGGGCAAAATGGCCTTGGGCCTGGATGGCCCGGCCTGCTGGCTGACCCGAGTGCTGAGTAAGCCGAGAGGCTGGGTGACCCGAGAGGCTGGATAACTCCAGCTTCAGCCTCTCGACTTGGTGTTGCCCAGCTTGGCACTTAATTGCACCTGCGGGCCCAGATTATTCCCTCTTTGAGCAATTCGCTCAGCGATTGATTTCGTTCAGCGACTCGTTCAACTCTTGTTCAGCTCTTGCTATTTAGGTATTGCCATGGTCTCTGCCCCCAAGATTGCCGTTGTGGACTACGACATGGGCAACCTCCACTCCGCCTGCAAAGGCCTCAGCCTGGCCGGAGCCCAGACCGAGATCACGGCGGATCCAGCGGTGTTGGCCCAGGCCGATGGGGTGGTGTTGCCAGGGGTGGGGGCCTTTGATCCGGCGATTCAGCATTTGCGCGATCGCGACTTGATCGAACCTTTGCGGGCGATCGCCCGGAGCGGCAAGCCCTTCCTCGGCATCTGCCTGGGGATGCAAATTTTGTTTGAACAGAGCGAAGAAGGCCAGGAAACCGGCCTCGGCATTCTGCCCGGCCAGGTGCGCCGCTTCGCCTCCGAACCGGACCTCACCATTCCCCACATGGGCTGGAACCAACTCACCCTCACCCAGGCCGACTGCCCCCTCTGGCAGGGGCTGCCCGACCCGGCCTGGATGTACTTTGTCCATTCCTTCTACGTAGCCCCGGCCCAGGCCGAGCTGGCCGCCGCCACCGCCACCCACGGCAGCCAATCCGTGGCCGCCGCTGTGGCCCAGGGCAATGTGATGGCCACCCAGTTCCACCCCGAAAAATCCTCCGAGGCCGGACTGAAGATCCTGGGCAACTTTGTCAGCCATGTCCAGGCCCAGCGGGCGGTGGCTGCCTAGCACCGGCTCTTGTTTCCTGCACATGTCGCTTTTCAGACCTATCCTGTCTCAGCCCGCCCATGGCCCTGCGCATCTCTGGCAATCGTCTGCTCCAAACGCCCAAGGGCGATGCCTCTCGGCCCACCCTGGGGCGGGTGCGGGAGGCGGTTTTTAATGTTTGGCAGGGGGAGGTCAGCGGCTGTGCCTGGTTGGATCTCTGTGCGGGCAGCGGCTCCATGGGGGCCGAGGCGCTCTGCCAGGGGGCGGCCAGCGTCACGGGCATTGAACAAGCCGCCCCGGCGATCGCCGCGATCGAGCAAAACTGGGCCAAGCTGGCCAAGGCCGACCAAGCCACCCGCTTGCTGAGGGGCAATGTGGTGACGCGGCTTCCCCAGCTCGCAGGCCAGACCTTTGATTTGATCTACTTTGACCCGCCCTACCACAGCAATCTGTACGACAAAGTTCTGCCGCTGATTGTCCAGCATGGATTGCTAGCCGCCGGGGGAGAGCTGGCCGTGGAACATGGCGATCGCCAAGAAATAACGCTGCCCCAGGAGCTGGAGCTGCGCCGCTGTAAGACCTATGGCACCGTGGGGGTGAGCTTCTGTCGCTGGCGGGCTGGAGCGGGCTGAGCCTGGGGATCAAGCGGGTTCTACCAGCCAAAGCGCCAGGCCGAGCCCAATCGACAGGCCGCTGCCATCAAAACTACATGCCGAGCTGGTTGCCCCGGCGGTATTGCAAGTAGGCTGCCACGAACAGGCCAGCCAGGGTAATCGGAATCAGGCCCAAAACGATACCGCTCAACAGAGGTTCAACCATGGTGTTGCTGCGCTCCAACCAAAATTTAATAAGAATATGTCTAGTCTAACGCTGGGAGGCCCTGCCATACAAGCTGAGCCAAGACCCAGCGGCCTGGCGAGGGCGGAGATGCTGAGGAAATGCTTAAGCCTCCCGAGCCTGCCTTGCACAAGGGAGAGTAATCCGCGATCATTAAGTAAAGATATGTAATCTTGTAGCCGCCATTATTTAATAATTGCTGCTGTTTGATGGCTTCCCCTTGACGACTGTTTGCTAGCAGCAGCCGTTCGGTAGCAATAGCTTGCAATAGCCGATCGCTCACCACAGCCGTTGTCTGAATCGCTTCGAGCCCAGAGGTCTTTTTGACGAATCCCACGTCCAGCAAGGAATCTAGTTTCGACTTTTCGCGCCTGGCGCTGTCCTTTTTGGCGATCGCCCTGGCGATCGCCTTGGGTGCCTTCGGGTTCTACCAGCTCCAGGCCTCTGACCCCTACATCCGCCAGGTTCTGGCCCAGGAGGGCGATCTGGCCCAGGGCGAAACGATTTTCCAGCTCAACTGTGCGGCCTGCCACGGCCTCGGCGGGGTTGGCCTCGTCGGCCCCAGCCTCGAAAAGGTCTCCCATCGCAAGTCCCGGTTTGGCTTGATCCATCAGGTGATCAGCGGCGAAACGCCGCCCATGCCGAAGTTCCAGCCCAGCCCCGAAATCATGGCGGATCTGCTGGCTTACCTGGAAAGCCTCTAAAATTCCCAAGTTAAAGTTCCCAAGGTTGAGCCGCTGCATCGTGATTGGCCCTGCCCTGGCGACCCCTGGGCCGGAAATTTGAGCGATCCATCTTCCGGTGCCACCTGCGATTCCCCCCCTAGAATGGAAAGCAATTATTTTTGACTCCCCCTGTGGGTGTGATGAGCACGACCGGCTTTATGAATCAAATTGCGACAGGGCTAAGCTGGCTCAAACAATGGCCCAAACAATGGCCCAAACAATGGCCCAAACAATGGCCCAAACAATGGTTGTCCCGATTCTGCCAGAACTGGCTGGCTGGCTCCGGCTGGATCCCTGTCTGGGGCTCGATCTGGGGCTCGATCTGGAGATCGCTCACCGGGGGCTTAATCATCTGGGGATTGGTTGGGGTGATGCTTTTGGGGCGATCGCCCCGCCCAGGCCAATTCCCTGGCCTCCCTGCGACCCTACCTAG
Source organism: Synechococcales cyanobacterium RM1_1_8 (assembly GCA_012032745.1). Classification (GTDB taxonomy): domain Bacteria; phylum Cyanobacteriota; class Cyanobacteriia; order PCC-9006; family JAAUQQ01; genus JAAUQQ01. The sequence goes on along the minus strand of JAAUQQ010000281.1, from coordinate 1,495 downwards.
AACGCCTGGAATCCCAGATCACCGAGTTCCAGCTCGACAATGGCATGACCTTTGTGGTCATGGAACGCCACGAAGCGCCGGTTGTTTCCTTTGTCACCCACGCCAATGTCGGCGGGGTGGATGAGCCCAGGGGCAAAACCGGCGTCGCCCATTTCCTCGAACATTTGGCCTTCAAGGGCACGCCCGAAATTGGCACCACCGACTACGCCAAAGAATCGGTCCTGCTCGATCAGCTCGATCAACTCTTCGATCAAATCAAAGCTGCCAAACAGGCCAACGACCAGACCCAGCTCGCCAGCCTAGAGCAGCGCTTCCAGCAGATCCAAAAGCAAGCCAGCCAGTACGTTCGACAAAACGAGCTGGGCCAGGTGATTGAGCGCAATGGAGGCGTGGGCCTCAATGCCGCCACCTCCGCCGATGCCACGACCTATTTCTACAGCCTACCCAGTAACAAGCTGGAGCTGTGGATGTCGCTGGAATCGGAGCGCTTCCTCAACCCGGTTTTCCGCGAGTTCCACGAAGAAAAGCAGGTCATCCTCGAAGAGCGCCGGATGCGGCTGGAGAACGATCCCGTCAGCCAACTGTTTGAAGCGCTCAAGTCAGCAGCGTTCCAGGTGCATCCCTACGGCCAGCCCCTAATTGGCGAAACGGAAGACATCGAAGGCTTGACCCGCAGGGATGTGGAGGCGTTTTTCCAGGCCTACTATGGGCCGGACAATTTGGTTTGTGCGATCGTTGGCGATGTGGACCCGGTGGATGTCAAAGCCCTGGCCCAGACCTATTTTGGTCGCCAGGACTGGGCTAAGGGATCCTCGGCCCGCCGCCCGGTGCCGCCGGAGCCCCCCCAGCGCGGCGAGCGCACTGTGGAGCTGACGCGCCCCACCCAGCCTTGGTATATGGAGGCCTATCACATTCCGGGCAGCCAGGATTTGGCCGGGGTGCCCTATGCCATCCTGGGGAATATCCTCAGCAGTGGCCGCACCTCCCGCCTCTACAAAACCCTGGTCGAATCCCAGCAGGTGGCCCTCGCCGCCCAGGGCTTTACGGGCTATCCCGGCGAGAAATATCCCAATTTAATGGTGTTCTATGGGCTGGTGGCTCCGGGCCATGAGATTCCCGAGGTGGCGGCGGCGCTCCAGGAGCAGCTCGATCGCCTCAAGCAAACCCCTGTGACCGAAGCGGAACTGGAGCGGGTCAAGATCCAGGTGAAGGCCTCGGTGTTGCGATCGCTCACCTCCAACCTCGGCATGGCCAGACTCCTGGCCGCCAATGAAGCCACCACTGGCGAATGGCAGACCCTGTTCAAGGAGCTGGATCGCATTGGCAACCTGACGCCAGCGGATATTCAAACAGCGGCCCAGACGGCATTTCGAGCCGAGAACCGCACCGTGGGACGGCTGTTCTCCAGCGAAGCGAGTCCCCAGGCCGCTGCCCCGGCCTCAACTGAGACTACTCAGCAGCCGGAGGCTGAACCTGTTCGGGCTGCCCGCCCGCC
>JAAUQQ010000280.1 GCA_012032745.1 Synechococcales cyanobacterium RM1_1_8 | reverse complement strand
GCCCCTCTCCCTCCCTGGGAGAGGGGTTGGGGTGAGGGCAGCCAAACTTAAGCCGCAATCTACTAGTTTCGCGGAGCGCGATCGCGCCGCCACCATCCGAGCCCCACCCGGCCCGCACCAGCGCAGCCCCAGCCCCGCCACCCCCGCGTCGCAGCCCTGCCAAATTCCAATTCTATGCTGACACTTGAAAGCTAACCGGGCTCCTCAGCACCTTCGCTGGGGAGATCGTACATCGTTGGCAGCGTTTCTTGGGGCGATCGCGGCTCTGCCGGGTCCATGGTTCAAGTCAATTAACGCAAGGGCTTCAGATCAATCAGCGGACGGGGATTCATCCAGTTTAAGACTTCCTCCTTCAAAACGCCGATATCTCGATAAAACTCCTGCTTCATCCACTGCCCGATCGCATCAATCGGCGAAAACTCCCGACTCGCCTGCCACTGCACATCCTGGGCCACTGGCGTCAGATGATTGCCATTCAGCCGCGCGATGTTTACCCGCCCCGGAAACCGCCGCTCCAAGACCTGGGCCAAGGACTTGGTTTGATCAATCGTATCCGAGCGAAACTTGACTAACAAATTCCGTTCCACACCGTAATAGGCATCAACCAACTGCAACGTCTGCTCCGGCGAAGGACTAAATTCTACATCCAAATCAATGTCGGGCGAAATCTGTTTGATTAGGGGATTTAGGCTGGGAATCATCTGATCTAAAAAGGGAATAGATCGCTTGGCTGGATAGTTATTAAACGCCATCAAAATATTGCCCGCCCGCTCCACTTCGAATGTGCTGCCAATCAGCACATGGACCTTACAGCCCATGCTGTGACCAATGCCATAGATCGGTAAATCTGGTGCTAATGTGCCATTGCGCTGGAGCTGGCCCAGGGTCATCGAGAATTTGCGGCAGACTTCTTCCGCGATCGCCTCATGGTCAAAGGTATTAATAAACGGCGTCGCAATCACCCCATAGCCCGCCTGGGCCAAGGCCTCCAGCAGCAGGCGATAGGTCACCTGGGGAGCCGCCGCAACAAAGGCCCCGCCCAGGAAATGCACAATGGCGATCGGTCGAGGCGGCAACAATAGCCAATTACCACCGTATTCTGTCCAGTTGAGCATGGGGTTGGGAGAGGTGATGGGGAATTAGGGCATGGAGAATCGCTGGGCTGTGCCGATTACGGATTACCCCAAAATATATTTGTGGCACCGGCAAACCCCGTTTAACCTGCCTTGTAAAACGGCCGCTTTACAACTGTTCCGGCACAAACTTTCTTACGGATTTGAACTTGAATGGGACTGCCAATTTTAGAGAGTTCGATTGGGACATAGGCGAGGGCGATCGCCTTTTCCAAGGTCGGCGACCAAGTGCCACTAGTAACCTCACCCACGGTCTCGCCGTTCTGTACCACCGGATAGCCATGGCGGGCAATATTGCGCCCTTCCATTTCGATGCCTACGAGGCGGCGGGTGACGCCAGCCTGCTTCTGGCTTTCCAGGATCGATCGCGCCGTAAAGTCACCCTGCTTGTCCAAATGCACCAGCCAGCCCAGTCCCGCTTCCAGGGGAGAGGTGCTGTCATCGATGTCGTTACCGTAGAGAGCCATGGCCGCTTCTAGGCGCAGGGTGTCCCGCGCACCGAGGCCACAGGGCACAGCCCCCTTTTCAATCAACAAATTCCACAGCTCAATGCCCGCCGCCGCTGACACCATCACTTCAAAACCATCTTCGCCGGTGTAGCCGGTGCGGGCTAGGAAGGCGTCATGGCCTGCGATCTGGGCTTCGAGGTGGCCGAAGCGACCGATGCCGTTGAGATCGCGATCGCACAACAATTGCAGAAATTCCACCGCCCTCGGCCCCTGCACTGCCAGCAGGGCATGGCTGTCGCTGCGATCTTCTAGCTGGACATCGCCCTCGAAGTGGTCCAGCAGCCACTGCTTATCTTTTTCTTTTGTAGAAGCATTAACAATCATTGGCACAGTGAGCTGGCCCTCGGCCTGGGCTGCTTTGCGGCCTTGGTTGTAGATAATCAGATCATCAATGATGCCGCCCTGGTCGTTGAGCAGAACGCTGTACTGGGCCTTGCCCACCGCCAGCTCGTTGATGTCTGTGGGAATTAGCCTTTGGAGCTGGGCCAGGCAATCCGCCCCGGTCAGCACAAACTTGCCCATGTGGGAGATGTCGAACAGGCCCACGCCGCTGCGCACGGCTCCATGTTCCTGCATCAGCCCGGAAAACTGGACGGGCATTTCCCAGCCTGCGAAGGGAACCATGCGTGCGCCGCTGGCCTGGATGGTTTCGTAGAGCGGTGTGCGCAGGAGGGCAGTGGAGTCAGACACAGCAGTTCAGGAATGGATGGCGTTGATATTTACTATACCCCGTTCTAATTTTGTTGTAATTTCGCGGTTTTGGACTTGGCCTTGATCTTCGTTCTGGCCTTGAGCCTGATATTTTCTGGCCTTGACCCTGGCCTTAATCCCTGAGCTGGGCTAGAAAAAGAAACGTATAAAAACGGCAGTTCTAAAACCGACACCAGCGGATTCGCTGAGCTTCGCATCGCAAGAAAAAACCCGGAATGGATTCCGGGCTCACAAGCAGCTTCTCATAGATTCAATCCTAGGGCAGATTACAGGAGCCATCGTGAGGGCTGAATCAAGTCTCCGGGCAATTCATTAAAGGAGATGCAAAGATTAATACCTTCACTACTAATTAAAGCGATCGCGGTCCTGCTCCTGGCCAACTTTCCCCCGAGGGCGAGAAGAACGCCGCCAGGACAGCCAGCCATTCACCGTGCGTTTGCGACTATCGCGGTCATAGGGACGATTGGAGACATAGTTCGCCCGGCGGCGGCGCAGCATCGCCTCGCCCCGGCTGTAGCTGTCGCCCTCCGGCTCATCCAGCTCGATTAATCGCTGGGCGTCCAGGGTGACGGCCAAATCCGAATAGCCCGCCCCGGTCTGGCGTCCCAGCCCCTGCCACCAGCCCACCGCAAAACCGCCCGCCATGCCAGCGATCGCCCCAAAGACAATCGCATAGGCCAAGGGAAACTCCAGCAGCACCAGCGCAATCAAAAAGAACAGCCAGAACTGTAGACCTGCAGTGAAGCCATCTTCACGGGCCATCGTAAATTTAGGGGGTTTAGAGCTGTTATCCAAGGCTTCTTTCCAGGGTAAGGGGCGAGGTCAGTCTCGCCCTCTCTTATATAACTAGATCTAGAGAATTGCCCAGAAAATATTTCCAAAAACAGATTCTCCCCAGGAGATCGCCTCAACCTATTGCCTCAACCTATTGCCTCAACTTATTGCCTCAACCCACTGCCTCAACCTATTGCCTCAACCTATCGCTTTAACCCACTGCCTCATCCTGTCCCAACCATCGCCTACCGACCCACAACCCCCATCACCCAAGCCTTCGCCTTGCGTCCAGGGTCGTTCAACTCAGCTTCCACCGTCGCCACATTCCGATACAGCGTCTGTAGGATGGACTGCCCCGACTGGGTCAGCTCCAAATAGCGCACCGCCGGATAGACAAAGGGCGAAGCAATATTCCAATAAAACTTCGGATAGCTATTGCGCAGATCCGCCGGGCGATGGTAACCCATAGCTTGGTTGCTGCCCGTCTCCTCAAACTCCTCAAACAGATTCGCCATTTTAGGCAAATAGGCCGGATCCCCCAGTTGGCCAATCAGATCCGCTGCCTGGGCCAACCCGGCCAGGTCGCCGGACTGATGATAGATAGCGGGATCCGCTGGGGCGATTTTCAAGCGGGTGCGCTCAATTAAGTCTTGAATGAGGGGCACCTGGATGGGGGGGCGATCGCCAAATTGCTCCGCCACAAACAGCTTGCTGCGATCCACATGGCAGGCGCTGAGGCTGGCATCGGTCGCCCCCTCCGGCAGGAAAATCTCAGCCACCGGCTGCTGCCCCGTCGCGTAGCGCCGCTGCAGGGGCCGATCCCCCTGACAAACGCCGCGACAATAGCCCACATCATGGCAGATGAGCGCGATGGTGAAATTGAACCAAGTCTCGGGCGGAATGTCCCCCTGGACCATCTGGCGGCCCTTGAGGATTTCTTGGCCCACGAGAATGACTTGAATGGTGTGCTCAAGATCGTGGTAGGAAGCATCGCTGTTGGCGATCAAGCCCGACACCTCGGTCAGGATTGTGCCAACCGTTTCCCCATAGGCTGCATCCGCATTCGGATACATAAAGCGATAGCCAGTTTGCACGTACCGATGGCAGTACTCAATGATGTTCGGTTTTGTTCGCATGTCGTCCGGAATCTCGCTGCTGAGTTCCCAAGAAATTAGATCTGGAATGGCAGCCCTGAGTTGAGGTCGGACGATGCACAAAGACTCAGTGTTATCCCTTGGCTTACAGAACCCAATTCCGTAAGCTGTATCGCTTTTGAGGCGACTACCGGGAGATCAATTAACGGTTAAGCCTGCGTCTAAATTCTAACGATTAGAAAAAATGATACATGCCCTACATGCAATACTAGCATTCGGCTCATGGACTTGAGACATTTAGCTGGTGTTTCAAGACAATAAATGTGCTCTCCAATACATAGGAGTAGGTTGACGCTGAGGGAGCAGCCCTAGATCGATTCCGGCGACCCCTGCAATCCCCCCTTAAAAGCTCAGTTTAAAAGCTCAGTTGTCCAGCCTCTCCCGGCGAGCAACGCCCCACCTGGGGCCTCAGCAAATGGGCTGTCGCCCCGGCAGGACAGCGTGGATATATTCACTACCTGATGCTGGCCAGGCGCGCCAGTGGGCCGCAGCCCCTGGCTGTCCCCAGCCGAGCTGTAGCAAAATTTCGAGGAAGTCCTGGCGCTCCCAGGCCTGGACCGTGGCCCACTGGCTGCGGGGCACCATGGCCATGACAGCGGCGGGCTGGGTGGGTAAAAAGTTCTTGCCTTGGTCCACGGCGAGGTAGAGGTCCAAGTCCGCTGTGACCCGCTGCCAAAAGGCCAGTACCGGGGTGATGTATTGCCGCAGCAGCGCTAGGTCGCTGGGCAGGGCAATGAGCTGGGGGTGAACCGTGGGAAATTCTAGGCTGGCTCCTCCCAGGGCGATCGCCTGCCAGACGATCCCTGAGACACCATGGTCCCGCTGATATTGATTGACAGCGGCCTTAAATCCCTGGAACGCGCTGTACTTTTGCAGTCCCTCTAGCTGCAGGAACTGGTCAATAATCGGATGCCCTGAGCGGCCATCGGAGCTGAGATGGAGCCGCTCGCCCTGGAGACAGGCCTGGCGCTCGTTATCCAAGATTTCGATCAAGGTTTGGGTGTCGTACCTCCGATCCATGGGCAGCTCCCCTGGGCAACGGCCCGTTCCTGGGCACCGACAGCGGCCTTGGTATGGCAAAGGAGCTGGCGCTGCGGTGGTTCTTACTCCGCATCTTAACGAATTTTTTTAGACCGCCCACGGGCCTGGGGCCGTGACCCGCTCACGGCGGATCGGCATCGCCCCCGGCATTGGCGGGGGGCGATGCCGAAGACGAGGCTGAAGAGGGGGGCGATTGGCCGGGCCAGAGCAGGCTGAGCAGAAAACAGAGCACCCCAACATTGATGAAGACATCGGCCAGGTTGAACACGGCAAAGTTGATGATGCGCAGGTCCAAAAAGTCCACCACCCGCCCCGCCGCAAAGCGATCGATGCCATTGCCAAAGGCCCCGGCAAACAGAAAACCCAGGCCCAATTGATCGAGGCGCACCATGCGGGGGCCGAAGCAGGCCACCAACATCAGCACCAGGCTGACAATCAGGGAGAGCCAGCGCAACTGTTGTCCATAGGCAGAGAACCAGCTAAAGGCCGCCCCTGGGTTTTCCACATAGGTGAAGTGGAAGACATCGGGCCAAATCGGTCGGGATTCGCCCAATTCAAAACTGGCCATGACCCAATCCTTGGTCCAGCGATCCAGTTGGAGGCCGACGATCGCCGCCAACCAAAACAGTAAGTTTCTCGGATACTTCAATGACAGATCCCCTGGGCCAACCAGCCCGTTAAGCCTTCGGTCTAGGCGTGCGCCTTAATAAAGTAGAACGCGGCGCAGACAAAAAGCGAGTAGGGCCGTGGCACAGGCGATCGCCCCCTGGGCAGGCAGCACCGCAACGGAATATCGCACCATCGCTTCGCCCAGCCCCAACCCGGCCCCCGTTCAACGCGCCAGTCAACAGCCCCATCCCCCCCAACAGCAGTAAATACGCCAGGCCACAGACATGGATCAGCACCAAGCCTAGCCCGCAGCTCGCCGCCAGATTTTCCACCGTCGGACGCAGGCGAAAGGCCAGCGAACCGCAGAGCCAAGCCCCCGGAATAAACCCCAGCAAATAGCCAAAGGTGGGCTGTTGCACATAGTCGAGGCCGCCGCCCTGGCCAAAAATCGACTGGCCCATGACGCCAAACAGGCCCAGGGCCACATAGGCAATCTGGGCCAAGGCCCCCGCCGTGCGCCCGCCCAGGCAGGCCGTGAGCAACACCGCCCCCACCTGGAAGGTGACCCCGAGGCCGTGAACCTGCAAGCTGCCGCTTCCCCAGAGGCTAGTGGGGCTGGCGATCGCCACCTCCAGCAGCGTGCCGCCAATGGTCAAGAGCAGACCCACGACCGCCCAGGTGAGATAGAGGGGAAGCGCCAAGGGAGTGAATAATCCTTTCGATGGAATTCGCAGCGGTGGAATCCGAACAACCAAAATAACCAACAACCAACCCAGGCCAGCCGTTGCGGACTAGCCATTTGGCCCCCAGAGATCAACCTCCAGAGACTAGCCCAGGCCCAGGGGAGGGCAAGGGGTGGGA
>JAAUQQ010000003.1 GCA_012032745.1 Synechococcales cyanobacterium RM1_1_8 | reverse complement strand
GGAGAGGGGCTCCGATCCGGCTCCCCTTCTCCCCGAAAGGGAGAAGGGGCTGGGGGATGAGGGCGGCCCAGGTTAGTACAGAAACTCACGCCTCGCTGGATTAGCCACCACAAAGTCCAACAAACTCATCATGGCGAACCCTTGATCAAACGTAAATCGATCCGTCTATTCCCGTACAAAGGGACATAAATACGGAGCTTCCGTTAAAGCGATGATGAGTTAGCATTCTGCAAATGAATTTCACGCTGTTGGCTTTCAGCGGTGTAAATCCACAGCCCAGACAGCATCACGCTCAACAACAGTCCCGCTGCATAGAGAGGAACTTTGCTCGACACCGGATTGAGGGGCACCTCCGCCGCCACCAGCACCTCGGCATTGCCCACGTTTTGGGCTTCGGCGATGCGCAGCTCGCCCACCTTTTCCAACAGGTTTGCATTGGCTGCCTGGGCCACTTCCACCGTTTGCTGGAGGGTGCGCTGGGTCTCCAGATGCTGGGGCAACAGCCTGAGCTGCTCCTGGGCCAGGGCCTCTTGGCCAGTCAAGACTTCCAGTTGTTGCACCAGGCCCGATTGGCGGCTTTCCAGGGAGAGAATTTCTCGGGTCAAGGATTGATAGAGCGGATCCGGGGTGCCCAGCAGCACCACCCCCGCCGTCGGCCCCTCCAAGGCCTCAGCTTGGCGCTGGCGGACAATCTCCCTCAGGGCATCCACATTGGCCTGGGCTTCCCGCACGATGGGAGCCTCTAACTGATAGCGGGCCTTGAGCTGGCCCAGTTCCAATTCAGCGGTAGATAGTTCACTCAACGCACTTTGCACCGGCCCCGATTGGCTGAGCATGGTCTGGCGCACCCGAGGATCCGCTTGGCTGGCTTCGAACTGCGATCGCAACACCCCCAATTGAGCCTCCGTATCCGCCAGGGCCGCCGTCAGCTCCCCCACCTGCTGCTTGAGGGCACTGGCCCGTGTCACTACCCCACTGGGATCCTGGCTGGCCAGCACCTGGTCGCTGCTCTGCTGAAACTGGGTCAGGGCCTGTTCCGCCGCCGCCACGCGGCGCTGCGAGGCCGGTAGCTGCTGCTCCACAAAATCCAGGGCCTTGCGGGCCTGGGCGCGACGCGCAGCCACATCGCTCACCAGGTAGCTTTGCAGCAGCTCATTCACCACCGCTGCCACCTGCTGGGGCTCCTGGCCTACATAGGTAATGGCCAAGACATCGGACGATCGCACCGCCTTGACCCGGAGATTCTGCAAAAAATCCTCATTGGTTAGCTGGGCTCCCTGATCATCCTTGAGCCCCAGTTTTTGGATCACTGGCTCGATCAGCTTCGAGGATTGGAGCACCTCAATTTCCGTCTCCAAGGGACTCGATTGCTCCACCAAGGCTTCGAGCTGGCCGACCTGGCGACCGGCTTCGGTGATGGAGGCGGTGGGGCTGTTGCGGGTGAACCTCAAACGTCCTGTCGCAGCGTAGTCCGGCGGTTTGACATTGGCCAGCAGTGCCGACAGCGTCATCACCCCCAGAAAAATACTGCCCACCACCAGACCGTGACGTTGTGCTGTGGCGAGCACTGTGGCGAGGGTTCGCTGGGGTAGCGAAGGGGCAGTAGTCATCAGGAATAAGCGCTTGGGAGGAGTTGCCAGTGGAGTCCCATGGCGATCGCATCTGGCATGGGCATCTGGTAATGCTGCAATTTCGGCAATGACTCACCCAATAGAGTTCCCAGGCTGAATTGGCGAATCGTGATGAATTCTAAAAATGTTGAATTTGAATTATTTGAGTGATGGGCTTGGGCTGCCAGGCATGGCAAGTGCTAGGTGATGGGCGGTAGGTGATGGGCGGTAGGTGATGGGCGGTAGGTGATGCTTGGCGGTTGAACTGGAGCCCCATGGTTCACATGGTTCAGCGGGCGATCGCGCCCCTGGATGATTCGTATCCGAAAATACCATTCAGAAAAAGTTCCCCAAGCTGTGACAGTTTTTCTGAATTTGCCCCTAGCCATAGAGCCAGCCCAAAAAACGTGATAGTTGTAAGGGTGTCAGTCTATCCATTTACCGGAGATTTGGTCTGCGATCGCCCTTCCTTCCTTCCCAGGCTTCCAAAACTCGGTGCGATCGCGGCCTCCCGAGCTGCCCCAGGGAATGGAAGAACAAGATTTGCGATGACCCATCCTTTCCCACCATGGCCCCATCCAGACTCGTCCGCTCCGGCTTGCGCTCCTTCGGCAGATGCGCCCTCGGTGCTTTCTCCCTCGGTGCTTTCTCCCTGGTCGCAACCTCTGCCCAAGCCCAAACGGCCCCAAGCCCAAAGCCCACCGGTTGGTACGGCTCCATCTCCCCCGGCGCAGGCTTCGGCTATTCCGTAGACATTGAATCCGAATCCTTCGAGATCGAAGTTGACCCCATCGACCCTGGATTCGGCTTGCCTCCTATCGTCGTTGCTCCCATCCCGGTTGAGCCGATCGACATTTCCGTGAAAACCGACACCGGCTTTGCCATCAGCGGAGCCCTAGGTTACCAATTTCGGGATGCCAGGGCGGAGCTGGAACTGAGCTACAACCGCAACAATGTCAGCGGCGTAGACACCGATGGCTTCGGCAACTTGGCCAATGCCAGCGGTCGCTTTGACGTGTGGTCCCTCTCGGCCAATGGCTACTACGACATCCCCACGGGCACAGCCTTTCGCCCCTACATCGGCGGCGGTGTAGGCATTGCCAGGCTCACGGCGGACGATGTCAATGTGGGCGTTCCAGCGCTGGGCACTGCATCCCTGGATGGCTCGGGCATCAGCGCCATTTTCCAGGCCAAGGCTGGCCTGGCCTATGATATTTCTCCCAACGCCAGCGTTTTCCTGGGCTACAGACTCCAGGGACTGCCCGGACAAAACTTCACCGTGGCGGATATCGAAAATGTGGGGGATGTGGACTTTGATGCCAACACCATCTTGATTCACTCTCTCCAGCTAGGGGGAGCTTGGCGGTTTTGAACGGATGGTTTTGGGCGGATGGCTTGGGACGGATGTTTGGGGCGGGCATTCTGGCGGGCGTTCTAGAGATCCATCTGGAAGCCTCCTATCCCTAGGGCACCACCAGCACCGGGCAGGGAGCGAGATTGATCACCCGATTGGTGACGCTCTCCGCCGCGCCGCCCTCGGTCAGGCCCATGCCGCGACAGCCCATGATGATCACATCGGCTTGGATCTCATCGGCGATGTCGCAGATGGCAAAGGCGGGCTTGCCTTGGCACTCCAAGGCTTCGGTAGTCACCCCTTGGGTGGCGAACATCGACTTGGCATTGTCGAGGAGCTCGGCGATCGCCCCGTGGGAGGCCATCCCCCCAGACCCATCCGGCGCTGCTGCATCCCCTTCAAAAACCGACAGCAACACCACCCGCTGGCTCTGGTGCAGCTTGGCGAATTGAGCCACCATTTCAGCCGCTTCTCGGGATTCACGGCTGTCATCGAGCGGAAAGAGAACCGTTGAAAACATAATGGATTCCAGCCTCTCGGCTGCCTCTCTGGCCCCAGGGCCACGATGTATAAATCACGATAGAAACCACAGTTAAGCCGTGGTTGCTTGCAGTCTATCAGCCCCACCTCGCAGGTTCGGTAATCCGGCATTGAAACTTCACGTTTAATCCAGAACAGCAATAAAACCCTTGCAAAGGGTCATCGCCCAAGCTTGGGAAGGAGAGCCCCCAGGGAGAGAAATGTCCCCAAGGAATCCATTACACCGGCGAGAACGAAGGGAGCCGGTCAAATCGGTTAAGAGGATGTTTGAGAATAGCTTTGGCTATAGCTAATAGTGCCCATAGCCCGTATTTTTGCTTAAAAAATCGGGCATAGTCTAGCCTGTTGAGTATAAAAGCGCCGGCCTGGGCGAATTCTCAAACATCCTCTAAAACCCATCGAAACCGAATCAAACCTATCGAAATCAAACAAATTCAAACCAAAGGTTCGTTCTGAACCGATTTATTAGAGAATGAGTATAAAGACCTAACAAATCTTATTAAATCCAATCTACCCAAAAGGAGACTTGCTGCCGTGGCTAAGAAGTCTGTTGCCAATCTGACCGCTAGCGATCTGTCCGGAAAGCGCGTCCTCGTTCGTGCTGACTTCAACGTGCCCCTGGACGATGCGGGCAACATCACCGACGACACCCGCATCCGGGCCGCCCTACCCACGATCAAGGACTTGGCCAGCAAGGGAGCCAAAGTCATCCTCTGTAGCCACTTCGGTCGGCCCAAGGGCAAGGTTGTGGACAGCATGCGCCTCACCCCCGTGGCGGCCCGTCTCTCAGAAAGCTTGGGCCAGACCGTCACCAAAACCGATGACTGCATCGGCGAGGGCGTCCAGGCGGCGGTGGCAGCCATGGCCGATGGCGATGTGATTTTGCTGGAGAATGTGCGCTTCCACGCGGGCGAAGAGGCCAATGACCCCGAGTTTGCCCAGCAGCTCGCTGCCGTGGCCGATGTCTATGTCAACGATGCCTTTGGCACCGCCCACCGCGCCCATGGCTCCACCGCTGGGGTGACGGCATACCTCTCCCCCAATGTGGCGGGTCTGCTGATCGAGAAGGAGCTTCAGTTTTTGAAATCGGCGGTGGATGAGCCGGTGCGGCCTTTGGCGGCGATCGTCGGCGGCTCCAAGGTTTCTAGCAAAATCACCGTGATCGAAGCGCTGCTGGGAAAAGTGGACAAGCTGTTCCTCGGCGGCGGTATGATCTTCACCTTCTATAAGTCGCGCGGTATTTCCGTCGGCGGTTCCCTGGTGGAAGACGACAAGCTGGACCTGGCCAGGGAACTGACCGCCCTGGCGGAGAAGAACGGCGTGGAGCTGATTCTTCCCACCGATGTGGTAGTTGCCGATAAGTTCGACAAGGATGCCAACACCCAGACCGTCAGCATCGATGCGATTCCCGATGGCTGGATGGGCTTGGACATTGGCCCCGATTCGATCAAGGCGTTCCAGGCAGCCCTGGGCGATTGCAAGACCGTGATTTGGAATGGCCCCATGGGTGTGTTTGAGTTTCCCAAGTTTGAAGCGGGCACCCGAGGTGTGGCCGAGACCCTTGGCTCCCTCACTCCCGGTGGTTGCACCACGATCATTGGCGGTGGCGACTCTGTGGCAGCGGTGGAGCAGTTTGGCTTGGCAGAGCAGATGAGCCATATCTCCACGGGCGGCGGTGCCAGCCTGGAACTGCTGGAGGGCAAGGAGCTGCCCGGTATCGCTGCTTTGGATAATGCCTAGTACAGCGAGGCGTCAGTTTCTGTACCAGCCTAAGCCGCCCCAGGTTTTGGGCAGTCGCTGGGCACTGTAACCAAGGTTGCCTAATACCAACCCAAATCCACTCAAAAAGGGGAAATTCTAGGGCTAGAATTTCCCCTTTTTTTCTACTTCACAGCCAAAACTTAAGCTTTTATTCATATTTCAAAACACCAGTATCCCCATTCAACCAGTATCCCCATTCAAATTGTTAGCCAACGCACCAACCGGCTCAGATCCTCCTCCAGGCTCTATCCCCCTAAAAATTGTTTACAGACCCCTATTGGCTGGGAACCCTCACGAGCCCGATGGGTCTGAGGGCTTTTAGGGAGCAATAATCACCCTGGAAGATAAACCACATCCAGGGCGAATTGGTCAATGGGGCATCAGGGAAGTGCTGCCGTGGTGGGTCAATACCACTGCTAGGCTCGCAAACCTTAACCAATCTGGATTTCACCTTTTGAAATTCAACCCTCACCTTCGGGAATTGACGCTGATAGTTACGTAGCTAATCTAAGAGCGCAGGGGCATTCAATTTCTTTCCCGTATTTATCCCGTATCCGTCATTTTTTCTATCCGAGTAGACTTTTCTTAATCGAAGCGGGTTAAACCCACCCCGCCTCGAACGACATCCCTAGGAACCCTGAAGCTCTCTTGACTGTGCATGGTCCAAGATCGTTGGGAACACTAGGGGCGTGAGACCCGAGCAAGTCTAGTTGTCTTCTCTCAAACTCCCTGCGTGACCTATGTCAGAACTCCCCTTGTACAAAGAATCTGCTGCGGTTGAAGATACTGCCTTGAGCGCAGATCCGGACGATTCAACCTTCATTGGTGCTGATGCCGATGTCACCGCAGGCCTCATCGACGACGATGAAATCGTTAAAGTTTTGGCGGTGGATCTGAGTAAGAGCGGTCGCAGCGGTCGCCATACAACCGACCTGGTGCGCATCTATCTCCAAGAAATTGGCCGCGTGCCCCTGCTGTTGCGCCACGAAGAGGTCTCTGAGGCCCAGCAGGTGCAGCGCTACATGGGCTTGCTGGAGCAGCGCAATGGGTTTGCCCAAAGCGAAGGCGGCATTCTCCAGCGCTATGTGGAGCTGATGGCCATTCGCGATCAGCTCCGGGCCAAGCTGGGCCACCGTCCCTCCTTTCAGCGCTGGGCTTCGGCGGCGGAGATGCCCGTGGCCGACCTCAAGCCCACCCTGGCAGCGGGCAAGCAATGCTGGGCCAATTTGGCCGCTTTGACGACCCAGGAACTCGATCAGATTTTGGCAGCGGGAGATGCTTCGAAGAAACGCATGATCAATGCCAACCTGCGCCTGGTGGTGTCGGTGGCGAAGAAATATCAAAATCGTGGCCTGGAGCTGCTGGATTTGATCCAGGAGGGCACCCTGGGCCTGGAGCGGGCGGTGGAGAAGTTTGACCCCACCAAGGGCTATCGCTTTAGTACCTATGCCTATTGGTGGATTCGTCAGGGGATTACGCGGGCGATCGCCACCCAAAGCCGCACCATTCGCCTGCCGGTCCACATCACCGAAAAGCTCAACAAAATCAAAAAGGCCCAGCGCCAAATCTCCCAAAAAGAAGGCCGCACCGCCACAATTGAAGATGTGGCCAAGGAGCTGGACATGACGCCGCCCCAAGTGCGTGAAGTGTTGATGAAAGTGCCCCGCTCGGTTTCGCTCGAAACCAAGGTAGGCAAGGAAAAGGACACGGAGCTGGGCGATCTGCTCGAAACCGATGAGGCTTCTCCCGAGGACCGTTTGATGCGCGAAGCCCTGCGCAAGGATCTGCAAAATCTCTTGGATGAGCTGACCGAGCGGGAACAAGAGGTGATTCGGATGCGCTTTGGGTTGCGCGATGGTCAGCCCTATTCCCTGGCAGAGATTGGCCGCAGTCTGGAGCTGTCCCGCGAGCGCGTGCGCCAGATTGAAGCCAAGGCTCTGCAAAAGCTGCGTCAGCCCCGCCGCCGCAACCTGATTCGCGACTACCTGGAGGCCCTGACCTAACAGCTCTGGCCTGGGGCCAAGCGGCCCTCACCCCCAGCCCCTCTCCCAGATTGTGGGAGAGGGGAGAGGTCACCGCTAGGGGATGCTCGGATGATTTTTGGGGGAAATGGCCTGGGGCAGATGGGAGTTTCCAGCCATCTGAGCTAAAGTATCCATAGTCCAACCTGTGCTGTGCGACGCCAAAGCAGTATTGACTTCAACCCTCTTCTATCCCCATGACTGAATCCCTGGGTCTCCTGTCCAATACCATCGGAACAACCCTCTCGATTTATACGGGCCTGCTGATCCTGCGGGTTTTGTTGACCTGGTTTCCGATGATTGATTGGTACAGCCAGCCCTTCCAAGCCTTGGGACAAATCACCGATCCCTACCTCAACCTGTTTCGTTCCTTCATTCCGCCCTTGGGGGGTATGGATCTCTCGCCGATCTTGGCAATTTTTGTTTTGCGAATTGCAGGTGGCTTGATCGGCAGCGCGATGTAAGCTTTGCTTCCGATTCTCTCTCCTGGCTAGCCCCCGCTGACGGGTGGAATTAGCACCACTTCATCGCCGTCCTGGAGCAGAGTCTCCGGGGCGGAAAACTCTAGGTTGATGCCGTAGCGCGTGACACTGCGCCAGCGCGCTAACTGGGGATGTGGGTCGATGAGGCGATCGCCCAACGCCGCCACCGTCGTCCTCCCCGGCAATTGCAGCACCAGCTCATCTTGGCCATAGGCATCCCGATAGGCTGCGAACAACTTGACGGTCACAGTAATCAGCGGTGGTGGCGAGGTCACAGGCGAAGGGATGGGGAACGGGCGTAAGCTGCTGAGCGAATAAAGACTGACCGGAGCAGCGGCTCCAGAAGAGTAAAGTTGAGGACTCCCTGGGGAGTCCTCAACGACAACCTGCTGTATATCAATACTATGCAGTATAGCGGCCGTGCTTGCATAGGAGCCGCCCTGGGAGCGTGTAAATTTGAGCCTGCCTCAAACCGCCCCCACCCTTGCCCCATCGCCACCCTAAATCCCCCAGCGCTAGTGTCCCAGCAGTCCCGTCCAGATATACCCGATGCGATCGAGGTTGCCTCTATCGAAGCCCAGCGGCCAACCAAGTTGGCCAAGACGCCGGAGGAAATGCGCCGGGAACGGGAGCGGATGCGCGATGTCCAATTGCTGGTGCAAAACCTGGTGCTCCAGGAGGAAACTACGATCAAGCTGATCATCGATTGCCTCTACGATGTGGGCTCTGTCAACCTGCTCAACACTAAAGTTTCCTGGGGGCCAGCCAATCGGCTTGTCAAGCTGGCTGCTCGGACCTCTAAGCCCGTTTTCCGCATCGTGGCTTGGCGCTGGTTCAAGGGCAACTGTCCTGCGCTGATCACCAACTGGCTGGCTTCTAAGGTTAGTTAGGGGGGGCGGAGTCGTCTTGGGCATGCCCCCTCGCCCCAATCCCTCCAAGGGCTGTTCCGGCTCAGAGGATGTTTGAGAATGGCTTTGGCTGCAGCCGATGGTACCCATCGCCCGTACTTTTGATCAAAAAACAGGACAGCAGTCTAACCTGTTGGGTGATGGAATCGCTGGCTTTGGCGAATTCTCAAACATCCTCTCAGCATGAATTAAAAGGGGATATTCCATCGCACTTTGCCTACAGACGATATGAACCAGTCTAGGCTCGACTTGTGTGTAAAAGGTAGCCCTGGATGGGAGAAAGGGCTGGGGGATGAGGGGCAAAAGATTTGTCAGCCAACCAGCTCTGGCAGAAAACGCGATCGCAGCGCTAACCCTTAAAAAAATCCTTCTCAAATGAAAAAAACCATCGCCAAGCTTCGTACTTCCGAGCTAAAAAACAGGGAACTATGAGATTTTTGAAAATATCTGTATTGGCCTTGCCATTCCTCCATCTCTAGGCTTTAACATGAAGAAACTGAAGGGAATCGGGAAAGCACTGAACGGTTATAAATGTATTCGAAGAAAAATTCATCGGCATACTAAAGAACAAAGCGAAATGGCGGTCTTTACCAAAATCTGACCGACTTCGGCTTCAGTGTGAACCCATCAATGTTCTCAACGTTTCGTTTGAGTAGTGCCACCAAATCTATGGGATCTATGCAGACCAAACCATCAAAAATTCCACCAGCGATCTGGGAGCTATTGCCCAGCGAAGCCGATGTGGCATTCTATGAGGAACATGGTTGGTATGTTTCGCCGAAAGTTCTCTCGGAAGAGAGTGTTGATGCCGCTGTTTTAGCCGCTGAATGCTTCTACCAAGGGGAGCGAGATTGGCCGATGCCCGTCAGCAGCGGCTATCGCAATTGGACGCCCCAGGCGGGTCTGCATGGCACTCGAAACAATGAGTTTGTCACGTTGCAAAGCCATCGGCTGCGAGAGTTTGCCCTCCAGCCGATCATTGGCGCGATCGCCGCCCGCCTAACCCGCAGCAGCCAAATCCGCCTGTTCGACGATCAGCTCGTCTACAAGCCCCCCCTGGAGCCACAGCCCGGCCAAAGCCAACCCGGCCAAAGCCAGCCAGTCCCAAGCAGCGTGGGCTGGCACGCCGATCGAGCCTACTGGGCGACCTGTAGCTCCCACAACTTACTCACAGCCTGGATTCCGCTCCATGATTGTATTGAAGCCCAGGGACCGCTGGTGGTTTTGGATGGCAGCCACAAATGGCTAGGGCTAGAAGATAAACGTTGTTTTAACAACTTAGATTTGGATGGGCTGGAAGCAGAATTTCACAACTCGGGGCGAGATGTGGTCAAAATTCCCATGGTCCTCCAAAAAGGCCAGATGAGCTTTCACCACTGCTGGGCGATCCATGGCAGCTACCCCAATCGCAGTCAGCAGCCCCGCTTGGCGATGGCACTCCACCTACAGGATCAGGCCAATCGCTATCAAGCGTTCTGGAATGCAGCGGGAGAAGAGATTCATATTTTTGATGAGCGTTTGTGCCGAAAACAGCCCAACGGCGACCCAGACTTTAGCGATCCCGAAATATTTCCAGTGCTCTGGGAGGAGGAAGATCATAGATGAATATTCAAATCATTGATACTAAAAGTCCGTTGTGGTCTGAGACGCTAAAACGTATTCGCCATGATGTCTACCATTTTCCTGCCTATGTGGAGCTGGAGGCTCAACGCCTAAAAGCACTGCCAGAAGCTATGGTGATTGGGGATGGCGATCGCATCTTCTTCTTGCCCTACCTCCTGCGACCTTCCCATGATGCCTCCCTGGCCCAAGACCTCGATTGGTTCGATGTCATTTCCCCCTACGGCTACCCTGGTTTTTTGCTGAGCGAATCTGCAATGGGTTCGCCTGACTTCTTGGCTTTGGCCCTTGAAGCACTTCAGGATAATTTTTATTCCCGAAGAATTTGCTCAGCATTTTTGCGGCTCCATCCCATCTTGAATGGGGCCCTGCAATCCCTAAATGACCATGGGCTATATTCTGAGCAGGGTGAGACGGTTTCTATTGATTTGACGCTGCCCAAGTCAGAAATCTGGAGCCAAACCCGTAAAGGGCACAAAAGCTCGATTAAAAAATGCAAGCGCCTGGGATTTGAAGCCAGGATTGTTCCCTACGGTGAATATCTGGAGGCATTTTTAGAAATCTACCAAGAAACGATGGACCGAGCCCAGGCCCAAGCACAATATTACTTTGACCGCGCCTACTTCGATGGCCTGTCCCAATTGGGTGAATCGGTTCATCTCTGTATTGCTGAACGGGATGGGGTTATCGTTTCGGGCATAATTTTGTTTGAGTCCTGTGGCATTGTCCAAGCCCATCTGGGAGGGACAAAAACAGAGTTTATCCAGCAATCTCCCTTCATGGAAGTGCTGGACTATGTACGGATGTGGGCAAAGGACCGAGGCAACCAATACTTTCATCTGGGAGGCGGTGTTGGTGGTAAGAGAGACAACCTCTACACCTTTAAGTCTGGCTTTTCGCAGCAGCGACATCACTTTGGCGTCGTGCGGCTTGTCACAGATCAGTCCTTGTATCGGCAGCTCGTCGAACATCGAGCAAAGGATCTAAATACTTCCAGTGAAGCATTGCTGGAATCAGGTTTCTTTCCAGCCTATCGTGCCTCGATTTAGCTCCTTTGGAGTTTGGTTTTAAGCTGATTTCAAGCTGCTTTTAGAATTTTTTAGATCTGGTTTCAACTTGGATTTTGATTTGAATTTTGACTGTTAATCACTGTTGTAGAAATAGCTGCAATGCCTATCCAGAAACCCGCTAAAAAAATATTACTTTCCCCGCCCCACATGGGGGAGCGAGAGCAAGCCTTTGTCCAGGAAGCTTTTGAATCCAACTGGATTGCCCCCATCGGTCCCCACGTCACCGCCTTCGAACAGGAATTTTGTCAGACCGTGGGAATTGGCCATGCTGCTGCCTTGAGCTCCGGCACAGCGGCGCTGCATTTGGCCCTGCGCCTGGCCGGGGTCGGGCCGGGGGATGAGGTGTTTTGCTCTAGCCTGACGTTTATTGCCAGTGCCAGCCCCATTGTCTACCAGGGGGCCAGGCCTGTGTTTGTGGATAGCGATCGCCGCAGTTGGAACATGGATCCCGAGCTTCTGCACCAGGCCCTGGCAGAGCGCGCCCGCCGGGGATGCTTGCCCAAGGCCGTGGTGCTGGTCCATCTCTACGGCCAAAGCGCGGACATTTCGCCGATTTTGGCTGCTTGTAATCAATACGATATCCCGCTGATTGAGGATGCTGCCGAAGCCCTGGGGGCAACCTACAAGGGCAGGGCCCCCGGCACCTTTGGCCGTTTTGGCATCTACTCCTTCAATGGCAACAAAATCATCACCACCTCGGGCGGCGGCATGTTGGTTGCAGAGGATCCCGCTGGGATCAATGAAGCGCGGTTTCTGGCCACCCAGGCTCGGGATCCAGCCCCCCATTATCAACATTCCGAAGTGGGCTATAACTACCGCCTCAGCAATGTGTTGGCGGGCATCGGTCGGGGACAGTTGCAGGTTTTGGCCGATCGCGTCGAGGCCCGTCGCCACAACTTTGCAGCCTATGCAGCGGCCCTGGGCGACCGGCCCGGTCTGACGTTCATGCCCGAGGCGGAGTACGGTCGCTCCAGCCGCTGGCTGAGCTGTTTGACGATTGATGCGGAGCAGTTTGGCTGCGATCGCGAAGCCGTCCGCCTCGCCCTCGAAGCCCACAACATCGAAAGCCGCCCCGTCTGGAAGCCCCTACATCTCCAACCCGCCTTCGAGGGCTGCGAGGCAATCGGCGGAGCCGTGGCGGAGGATCTGTTCCGGCGGGGCCTCTGTTTGCCCTCGGGCTCTAGCCTCACGGAGGAAGAGCGCGGGCGGGTGATCGATGTCATTCAGCACTGTGGATACGCCTAGCCTGCTCCAATATTCTTCGAGAACATGGTGATGCCATCACAATTCTGAGCTGGACTCGGGGCAGTCTAAACTCAGGAACGATTGATACGACAGGAATTGAGGCGACTGGGAAATTCCCAGTCGCCTTTTTTTATGGGTCTGCCGGAGCAATCACCCAGGCTCCCAGCTTGGAATCTGCGTACAGACATGACTTTTTTGAGTGGCTAATTTAACCTTCTAATCCTGATCACCCGCTTCCGGAAAGGAGAAGTAAAGCAGACCTCCCTTGCTTCTCAGCCCAGCTTCCCATGAGTGATCTGTGCCTTGCCGCTGCCCTGTTGGCCAAAACCAACGCCACAGGGCCGTACAGTCCGGTCGAGCCAGGGCGGCTGGCGATCGCTGGCTCCAGTCACCAGCCCAAGCACCAGTCCAGACACCAGGGCATCACGCCCCTGGCCGTCAAGCTTCACCAAGCCAGCATCGAAACCTATGCTGCTGAATTCAGCCGGGGCTGTGCCGCAGCGCCCAGGGAGGGGGCCGGGCCTGCGGCAGGAAGTTGGCAGGAAATTTGGCAGGAAATTTGGCCGTGGATTTGGCCGTGGATTTGGCCGCGAGCTTCCACAGCCCGCTCGGCCCCGAGCCAGCCGATTTCCCAGGCAGGCTCCCAGACAGGCTCCCAGACAGGCTCCCAGACAGGCTCCCAGACAGGCTCCCAGCCAAGTTCAGCGGCGGCGATCGCCCCAGCCCCGGTCATTGAGATTGAGCCCCCCCAGATTCAGCGATCCATGGCGGAGCTGGGCCAGGCCCTACCGAAATTTCTGCCGGAGCCCTGGCTGCTCGGCCTGCGCCCGCTGCTGACCCGTCGGGGGGGCGGCAGCATTGCCGAGCTGCCGCCAGCGGCTCGCCCCCTGGCGCTCAAGCTCCACCAAGCGGCTGTGGAAACCTATGCTGAGACAGTGGCTCAAACCGCCACCCCAGCAGCTTCCCCAGCAGCAGCGCCGTCGTCCCCAGCCCCCGTTTTGAGCTCCATGGCCCTTGCCCTGGGCATGGCCCAGGCTGCGGGGGCGGCCCAGGCGGTGGCCTTGGCTTCTCCCGTCGCCGCTCCCCTGTCTCCAGACTTTTCCACGTCGGCCTCGGGCCAGTCCAGGCTCCAGTGGGTTAATGAAGGCGGCGCGATCGCCAAGCCCCCCGCCCCCATCGCCAAGATCAGCGCCGCTGGAGCGGCGATCGCCCTCGACCAGCGCGTACGTGCCGCCCAACGGCCCAATCCTGGAACGGAAGCGCTGCCCAGCATCCAGCTCTCCCCCGCCGACCTGGCTCCCTCCCCCAGGGCCGCCCTGGGCAAGCGACCCACCGCCACACCCATGCCAGATCGAGCCCCTGCCCTGGTGCCCGACCCACCGCCCCAGTTCACTCCCACCTGGCCCCAGGCTGGTTTTTCCCAAGCCGCTCCCCAACCGATTTCGCCCGAGCTCATCTCCCCCCTCGGCCCCCGCTCCGGCAACCAGCTCTACCAGCAGCGCCTAGCCGCACTCAAGGCTGGCAAGCTCCACAGCCGCCTGCCCAGCGATAGCTTCAAATCCCTCTGGAGCTACGCCAGCACCAAGCCCAGCTATGGCCAATGGCAGCGCCTCCTGGCCGCTGAAGCCCGCGCCGTGGGCAGCGGCCAGGGCAACAATCGCCTCAGCATTGTCCTGGGCGATTCCATCAGCCTTTGGCTGCCGCTTCAACAACTTTCGGGCTCCCAGCTCTGGCTCAACCAGGGCATTTCCGGCGATACGACTCGGGGGATTCTCCAGCGTCTGGAGCCCCTGGGTCAAACGCGCCCCACCAGCATCTACGTAATGGCGGGGGTAAACGATCTCAAAAATGGCGTTGGCGATGTAGAAATTTTGACCAACCTCCAGCAAATCATGCGCCGTCTGCGCCAGCAGCACCCCCAGGCCCAGATCTATGTGCAGTCGATTTTACCAGCGGCGATCGGTGCGCCGCCAGGACGGATTCGCAGCCTCAACGATCGCATCGCTCAGCTCGCCCAGGCAGAGCAGGTGGTCTTTTTGGATATCTATCCCCAGTTTGCAACGGCCAACGGGGAGCTGATAGCTCAGTTCACCACCGATGGCACCCACCTCAGCCCCCAGGGCTACGCGCTGTGGCAGTCGATTTTGCGCAACCTGGAACGCTGGGCCGAGACCGATATTGTCCGCCCCGGCCTGGACCGCCCCAGCGTCAGGCTTTGACCGCCCCAACAAAGGGATAGTCAGTGTAACCCTCTGCTCCATTGGTATAAAACGTGGACTGCTCCGGTTCACCTCGACCCCATCAAAGCCCGCTGCTTGGGCGCGCTGGGTGGCCTCCACATACTGTTGAATCAAGCCCGTGAATCAAGCCCGGAATTTCGCTCAGCTCCAAGGCTCGGGGCGTTTCATAGGGCTTTTTGCCCTGGGGGGTGTGGATTTCGCCCTGAATGGCGATCGCCGAGGATGACACCGGCAATTCCCCCTGGGGCTGAAAGTCGGAATGGGAAGCCCGACCCACATGCCAGAGCTGGAGAACAATCTTGCCGCCCGCCTCGTGGACTGCATCGGTGACAGTTTTCCAACCCAGATTGCCTCTATCGCTTTGCAGAGTCTTGATCATCAAACCTTGGGCAAAACCTAGGCAGTCGCTCAAAGTTCTTTAATTCGCAAAAACAGAACTATTGAATAATAGCGCAAATGGCATAATGCAACCATGCGAGAGTTGTTCCACCCCAAAATCGAACAAATTAGCCTGGCCAGCTTGCTCTATGCCCTGGGCGATCCCGTCCGCCTCGAAATTGTGCGGCGCTTGGCGGAGCAGGGCGAGCAACCCTGCTCATCCCTCTGCTGCGGTGTCCCCAAGTCTACCCTCTCCCACCACTTCAAGGTGTTGCGAGAGGCAGGGGTCGTTTTTTCTCGCAAGGAGGGCACCCAGCGGCTCAACTCCCTCCGTAAAGCCGAGCTGGATGGGCGCTTCCCTGGCCTGATGGATGGATTGCTGGCGGTGATTGATCCAGCGCCGCCCAGAATAGGGGCCACCATAGACCTGCTGGGCGGCCAGGCTGGGCGGGGTAGAGAGAAGCGATCGCCACCGCACTGTTAGAATCTTTCGGCTAGAACCTTTCGGCTAGAACCTTTCGGCAACGATTCGGTAACCCGTAGACAACTCGCCGTACCGCGCGTCACAACTTGCAGCAAAGCAATTTACAATTGTTAAACAATAGGCGTTGTCAACCGGGGCATAGATTGTTTAGCAGGCCAGCCAATGTTTAGCAGGCCAGCCAAAGCGAACCGAGATGTTCCGAGGGTTGCCCACCAGCCCGAGCTGGTTCGGGAAAGCAATGCCGATTTTTGCTGAAGTGACCCTCGGCAGGTGGACACACAGCGGTTCGAAGAACTGAACTTACAAAAGCAGACATGAAAGACCTCACGCGCTATCGCAATATTGGAATCTTCGCCCACGTCGATGCAGGCAAGACCACCACGACCGAGCGGATCCTCAGCCTCACCGGCAAAATCCACAAAATTGGTGAGGTCCATGACGGTGCAGCCACCACCGACTTCATGGAGCAGGAGCAAGAGCGCGGCATTACGATTCAGTCTGCTGCCACCTCCTGCTTCTGGAACGAGCACCAGCTCAACATCATCGACACCCCCGGCCACGTGGACTTCACGATTGAGGTGTACCGCTCCCTCAAGGTGCTCGATGGCGGCATCGGTGTCTTTTGTGCCTCCGGTGGCGTGGAGCCCCAGTCCGAGACCAACTGGCGTTATGCCAACGACTCCGGCGTCTCCCGCATCATCTACGTCAACAAACTGGACCGCACCGGCGGCGACTTCTACCGCGTGGTCAAGCAGGTGAAAGACGTGCTGGCGGCGACGCCCTGGTGATGGTGCTGCCCATTGGCATCGAAGATGAGTTCAAGGGCGTGGTCGATCTACTCACTCGCAAAGCCTGGATTTGGGATGGCTCTGGCGATCCCACCAACTATGAAATCACCGATGTCCCCGAGGACATGGTGGAGGATGTGGAAGAATGGCGCGAAAAGCTAGTGGAAGTGGCGGTCGAACAGGACGATGCCACGATGGAGAAATACCTCGAAGGCGAAGAAATTTCCGTTGATGAGATCAAGGCCTGCATCCGCAAGGGCACCCGTGACCTGGCCTTCTTCCCCACCTACTGCGGGTCTTCCTTCAAAAACAAAGGCGTTCAGTTGGTGCTGAATGCGGTGGTGGACTATCTGCCCAACCCCACGGAAGTCAAGCCCCAGCCCGAAGTGGACCTCGAAGGCAATGCCACGGGCGAGTTCGCCATCGTCGATCCCGAGAAGCCCCTGCGCGCCCTGGCCTTCAAGATCATGGACGATCGCTTTGGAGCCCTGACCTTCACTCGCATCTACTCCGGCACGCTCAACAAGGGCGACACCGTGCTCAACACCTTCACCGGCAAGACCGAGCGCATTGGCCGCCTAGTGGAAATGCACGCCGATTCCCGCGAGGAGATCGACAGCGCCCAGGCCGGTGATATTGTGGCGATCGTCGGCATGAAAAATGTCCAGACGGGGCACACCCTCTGCGATCCCAAGCAGCCTGCCACCCTGGAGCCCATGGTCTTCCCCGAGCCGGTGATTTCCATCGCCGTCGCTCCCAAAAACAAGGGCGGCTCGGAGAAAATGGGCCTGGCCCTGAGCAAAATGGTCCAGGAGGATCCCTCCTTCCGCGTCGAAACCGACATCGAAAGCGGTGAGTGCATCCTGATGGGCATGGGCGAACTGCACCTGGACATCAAGGTAGACATCCTCAAGCGCACCCACGGTGTGGAAGTGGAAGTGGGCAAGCCCCAGGTGGCCTACCGCGAGTCGATCATGAATGCTTTCACCGATAGCTACACCCACAAGAAGCAGTCCGGTGGTTCGGGTCAGTATGCCAAGATTGACTACGTGATCGAGCCGGGCGAACCGGGCACGGGCTTTGAGTTTGAGTCCACGGTGACCGGCGGTAACGTACCCCGCGAATTTTGGCCTGCGGTGCAAAAGGGCTTTGAGCAGAGCATCACGAAGGGGGTCTTGGCCGGTTTCCCTATGGTGGATGTCAAGTTCACGCTCACCGATGGCGGTTTCCACGCGGTGGATTCCTCGGCGATCGCCTTCGAGATCGCTGCCAAAGCGGCCTACCGCCAAACCATCCCCAAGGCCAAGCCCCAACTGCTGGAGCCGATCATGGATGTGGATGTGTTCACCCCCGATAGCCATGTGGGCGATGTGATTGGTGACCTGAACCGCCGTCGCGGCATGATCAAGTCCCAGGATGCCGGTGCCATGGGCGTGCGCATCAAGGCCGAAGTACCCCTGAGCGAGATGTTTGGCTACATCGGCGACCTGCGCACCATGACCTCCGGGCGCGGTCAGTTCTCGATGATCTTTGACCACTATGCTCCCTGCCCTCGCAATGTGTCTGAGGAAGTGATCAAGGAAGTCAAGGAACGGGAAGCGGCTAAGTAGTCTGGACTGAGACGGGTTACTCAAGCTGACTCAGCTTACTTAAACCGAGCGCCTCCTGCTGAAATCAGCGGGGGGCGCTCGGTTTTGTTTGGGTTTTGGGGTGTTGTTTGGAGGGCGGATGGAGCGTGGACTTGTTGGGCTGGAACTTGCGGCGGTTAGCAGCGGCGTTGTTTGAGAGCTCGGCGGCGCTGCTGTCGGGCTTTGCGGCGATCGCTCACCCCCCAGAGAATCCCCATCCACAGCGCCAGGGAGATCCCATGGCTGGGCCAGCGCCACCAGCGGGGATAGTCCAGCGCCACCGGTTGCGCCGGATCTGAAAACCAAGGCGTGGCGGTTTGGGACCAGAGCAAAAAGGCATCGGTGATCGGCAGCAGGCCAAACCAGTAGCGTTTTTGCGGGCGATCGCCAGCTTCCCCCCCGTAGGCAGGCCGACCAACTCGCTGGCCTGCCAGAGGGCTCGGTGCAGGCGGTCATCGCCATTGAGCTTGGCGGTGCCCAGGGCGATGGCGGTGGCGGAGAGGCTGACCCCGGTGATCAGCGGGCCGGAGTCGATGTCTCCGGCGGGGTTGGCTGTGGCGGGTTTGGTGGAAGATTTGCCAGGATCTGCGATCGGATATTCGAGAATGCCCGGAATTCCCAGGCGCTGGGTGACAAATTCTTGGCGAAATCTGCCGTAGCTCTGGGCGGCCCAAACGGGATCGAGTTCTGGCAAAAAGCGCTGGATCAGGGCCTGGGAGGTGCCCCGAGGCCCCTGGCGAAAGGGTGCGATCCGGTGGTCGATCTGGGTGGCGCTACCGGGCTGTGCTGCTTTGAGTCGGGCGAGCCAGGCGGCAATGGTGGGTTCGTAGGACTCATCGATCAGGCTGCGGTGGGCCCGCAGGGAAACCAGGGCTGGGAAGGTATCGACGGGCCAGGTTTCCCTGGGGTAGGAGGGCAGGAAGGGGGAGGGGCTAGCGGCGAGGGCATTGGCGATCGCCTCACAATTCGCCTTGAATTCTGCCAGTTCCCGCGCTTGGAGCAGGCCAGGTTGCTGGAGCAACAAAATTCCACTGAGCAAATAATTGCGCCAACCCTGGTAGAAAATGCCGTAGGGCGGGACTTGATCCTGGGCAAAGGGCTGCTTGCCAGCGGGCTCACTGAGGCGGCCATAGGCCTGGCGGGCCTCGAACAGGGCCGTTTGCCGCACCGTGGGATCGAGGTTTTCGACCAAGCCCACATTCACCCAGGAGAGACCATAGAGCACATAGGTAAAAAAGTAGCCCTCGGGAAACCGCGCCTGCATCTCCTCAGCGGCTCCCTCCCGGAGAGCTGCCTTGAGGTAGACAAACTGGGCTTGCTGCTCCTGGTAGTGGGTGGTTTCGGGGACGGAGCTGTAGAGCTGGAGGTTGACGTGAATCAGGGCCCAGGTGGTGATGCCGATGATGCCCCAGCGAATCAGTTTTTTCATGGGGGCTAAGGGGCTGGTGGCAAGGGAGTTAGGCAAAGGAGCTGCGCTGGGAGGCTGTTTAAACAATACATTGCTGCCTTCTCAGTTCATTGCCTGGCATTTGGGGCGATCGCGGCGAGCTTCTTAAAGATTCTCTCAGCCTCCGGACCCCAAGGCTTCACCTCGTACTTTCGAGTAAGCAATGACCCAAATGTCAGCCCTTGGGAAGTCGGTCGGCAGGAATGAACGTAAAACGCTCACCCCTGAAAGCCTCGCGGTCGGAAGATCCTGCACCTACGGAACTGGCGCTCATCTACTTACTCGTCACTGGGAGCAGAAACGAAGGTGAAATTCATTGAGTTCTTTGACCGAACCTACATTATTAACTTGCCAGAGCGGCGCGATCGCCGCCAAGGCATGGCCAAGGAACTCAAGCGAATGGGCCTGCCCCTGACCCCCGGAAAAGTTGAAATCTTCCCAGCCGTCCGTCCCCAAGATCCCGGTCTGTTTGAAGGCATCGGCGTTCGAGGAGCCTTCCTCAGCCACCTCGGCGTCCTCCAAAAGGCGAAGGCGGAGGGGGCAAGAAATGTTCTTGTGATGGAAGATGATCTCGCGATTCACCCAGACTTCAGCCAATATGAGGCAACGTTATTGACAGAATTACAGCAGATGGATTGGGACATCGTTAACTTCGGGTATTTGAACGATGGAGAGACTGGTCTGCGTGACACAGCCAATTTTAAGCCCCATCTCTCTGCTAATCTAGTTCAATTTCCCCTGCTTCGATCGTTTGAGGGTGAGAAAGTCGGTGCCCACTTCTATGCAGTTAATGGAAAAACTTTGGAGCCACTGATTCAGTTGTTTGAAACTCTGCTGGAAAGCCCCTTGAGCTATCTGGAAGGGGGAGCCATTCCTGCCGATGGCGTTTTTAATGTTTTCAAATGGAAATATCCCCAACGCCATCGCCTGATCGCAGTCCCCAGCTTTGGAGGCCAGCGCAGTTCCCGCAGTGATATTTCTCCCAGTTGGTTCGACAATGTTCCCATTCTCAAGCATGTGGCGGAGGTGGCCCGAGGCGTCTTACAGGCCTAGGCATCCTGCCCAGTCCACGTGAGTCGCTTGAGCTGACTGTGGGCCTGGACGCTCTTGAGCAGTTGTCCTGTGGGCAAATCCCACAGCCGTAGCGTTCCATCCTGTCCTGCGCTGGCGAGTAGCGGGTAGGTTGGGCAGACAGCGACGGCATAGATGGCACCCCGATGACCCGTTAAAATTCGAGGCTCCGACCACATGAGTTCCAGATCCCAGACGCGAATAGTGGCGTCGGCGCTGCCGCTGGCGAGGTAGCGTTCATCGCTGGAAAGGGCGATGGAAAAGACGGTATCGGTATGGCCTTTGAGCCAGCGGAGGGGACGATAGCATTGGCTATACAACTCATGTTTGCGCCAAAGGGTGACGACCTGGTCTGCTCCGGCGCTGGCGAACAACTTGCCCCTGGCTCCTGCGCAAACGGCATGGATGAAGTGGTTGTTCTGGCGAGATTTTGGATCAGGATGCAGCACCTCGGTGAGCTGTCCTGTGTCTAGATTCCAATTCGTCAAATTGGCTGCTTCGCCCCCGCTTAAGAGGCTGTTGTTGAGCGGGTTGACCGCCATGGTCAAGGTTGAATTGGGAGAGTTCCAGCAATATTTTCGTCTGCGAGTGATCACGTTTAAGCAGCTAATGGTTTTGTCACTGCTCGCGCTCAAAAGCTCAGTTTGATTGGGATGAAAGGCGATCGCGTTGATATCCGCACTATGGTGTTGCAGCCCATGGACCTTTACTAAAGTTACTGAGCCTGTGGATGCTTCAGCGGTGGCGAGCATTTGCGCGGTCTGGTCTGCCCTGGTCCAGGCTTCGGGATCAACTTGCTGAAGCTCCCGGCGTAATCTGGCTAAATCTGCCTCGGCTTCGTATTCCAAGAAGGTGCGCTGAATGTCATCTTCGTGAAAGGTCAGTTCGATCAGTGCAGAGCTGTAGGCCATGGAATAGGCCAGGTCTTCATTGATACGTTCTTCCATGCGGGAGAACGCATCAAATGCCGATTCCTTCGGGCCAGAGTTCAGCATCTTGGCGATGCCATAGAGACCCAAGCCAGCGACACCTCCCATCATTGTCATGGCCCCGAGACCCAGTCCCACACCCCCCAAAACCGCCTACAATTCCAACCCCGCCAATGCCTGCGGAGACACCAGCCCCGGCGGCAGCGCCCAGTCCCAGGGAACTAAAAGCGACAGGATCGCCCTCGGATAACCCGCGATAAGCGCCATAGGCTGCCGCCCCAGCGACGGCTCCAGCGCCCATGATCGGCAAGGCTCTCAGGCCAAAGGCTGTACCGCCCGCAACGACACCGACATTGCCAAAGGTACTGGCGACGGTCCAGCCAGCGGTGGTGCCACTGGCGATCGCCATATAGCCTGTCTGGGAGCTGGGTACTACTGGTTTACGAAAAGAAAGAGAAGCATCCATACCGAGAATCAGTGACGCAAACAAGATGTAGAGCAGTGAAGCAACACCTGCCGTCCTTTTCTATACTCTTGCACCGTAAAAGTCATGGGTTGAGCAGAAGTTATTCTGCGCCGAGCCAATCCCCGGCCAGCCAAAGGCTCTGCCCCCGCTTCTCCGATGCCCCAATGCAGGTGCCTCCCGAGGCCGGAAACGTTTGGTGAGACAACGTTTCAATTAATTCGCAAAGGCTATTCGCTGAAAGCCGGACGGTGACTCCATCATTTTGCAGCGCACAGCGCGGTTCGTACAGGGCATCCTCTCGCCGGAACGTTAGCCTGCGATACCAGATAAACCCGGTGAATGGATGAACCGTTTGCGCAAATCAGCTTCGATTTCAGGGATGGGGGCGATCGCTCGCTTATTCAACGGACTCGGTCCCCACTGAATGGGCGGTCCTAGCTCTGGCTTGGGGCAGGGCATCGTGATCACAGCGCCATTGCGCTCCAGCTCTGCGAGGGCCTGGGCCAGAGCCCGATAGCCCAGGCGATTGCCCGCCAGCAAGAGCATTTGGCCCTGGGGCTGACAGCGCCACAAGAAGAGTTGTCGCTCTGGGGAGGTTTCAAACCAGCTTTCGGTGACGGTGGGTTTACCTGCTTTAGCCTTGCGTCGTTTTTTAGCCATGGCCCTTCCTAATTCGGGTCTATCATTCCCAACGCCGTCGCCCTAGCTCCGTTCAACTCCGCAGCAGCTTCAGAATCAACCACAAATTCACCCCCGCCCCCGTCACCAGCAACCCCTGACTCCAAAAGAACAAACTACGTGGCGGAACCGCGCCCAGCTCCGTCGGAAAAGACGCCATCAACATCGCCCCCGAGAGCAAACAACCCACCCCAATGATCCCCAGCGAGAGCTGCTTCAGCCCCCGCCGCGCCACCTTCTCAAACTCCGCATCGAGCTGGCGGGTAATGCCTTCCCCATTGGCGATCGCCCAGAACACTAGCAGGCCTATCGACGCTGGGAAAACCCCTCGTTGACATTCGCGATTTTCCAATTCACAGGACATCCAGAGCCCTGCGGTATAATCAAAGCCTAGGAAATTAGCAACAATTCTCCTGAGTTAAAAGGCTTTCGTGACTGGTGTTATTGGAGCGATCTCGATAATGACTGTTGCAACCGGAAAACCGGCCAAGTCAGAAATACAGCGCATCTCACCATTGCCGAAGCCGGTGAGCGTTGAGCAATTTTTGGACTGGTACCCTGAAGATTCTGAATACCGCTATGAGCTGCGCCGTGGAGTCATCATTCAAATGCCGAAGCCCAGGGGAAAGCATTCTGAGGTGGCTGGGTTCAGTCACGATGAGCTGGCGTTTGAAATTCGGCGGGAAGATTTGCCGTACCTCATTCCCCGTGAGTGCATTGTCAAGGTGAGCGATGACACGGGCTTTGAGCCGGATGTGATTGTGTTGGACCGGGCTGCATTGAAGTCAGAGCCGCTGTGGGACAAGGCTTCAACGATCGAGAATGGGGCTTCAATCAAGCTGGTCATTGAGGTGGTTTCGACCAACTGGCAGGATGATTATGAGGTGAAATTGGCGGCCTATGAGGCCATGGGCATTCCGGAGTACTGGATTTTAGACTATGCGGGCTTGGGTGGGGTTCGACATATTGGCAAGCCCAAGCAGCCAACGTTGACGATCTGTAGATTGGTAGAGGGAGAATATGAGGTGACTCGGGTTCGGGCGGAGGAGCGGATTGTTTCAGAGATATTTCCAAAGTTGGATTTTCGGGCTGGGTTGCTCTTCAAGCAAGACCAACAGGGCTAAAACATCAGTTGCACAGGTCAAGCTCGCCTAGCTCCTGAGCAGCTTCAGCACGAGCCAAAAATTAACCCCAGCCCCCGTCACCAACAATCCCTGACTCCAAAAAAACAAGCTTCGCGGCGGCACCGCCCCCAACTCCGTGGGGAAAGACGCCATCAAAATTGCCCCCGACAGCAAACAACCCACGCCAATAATTCCCAGAGAAAGCTGCTTTAGCCCCCGCCGCGCCACCTTTTCAAAATCCTCCTGCCCCTTCCAGCGCCAATTCAGCCCCAGCTCCGATCGCTCCAATCGATCCAGCAACACATTCAAGCGCTGGGGAAAATCCAGGGCCAGTTGGGAAAAGTACAGACTGGAACGGGCCAGTTCTGCGCCACCCTGGGCGCTGAGGAGCCGCTGCTGCAAGGACTTCTCCACCACAGGCCGGGCCACTTCCACAAAGGAAAACTGGGGATCGAGCTGGCGGGCAATGCCCTCGACATTGGCGATCGCCTTCACAAACAATCCCACCGTCCCCGGCATCTGAATCTGCTTCTCCCGAGGAATGCGCAGGGCTTCGTTAAGCAACTCCGTCAGATTAATCGATTCCAAGGGGCGGGTGTAAAAGCGGCGCAGGAGGCGATCGAACTCCGCTTCCAGGGCACGAATATCCACCTCCAGGCGAGCAAAGCCCAGCTCCCGCACCGCCTGGGCCACTTGGCGCGGTTGCTCATACACAATTCCCACCACCAAATCCGTAATGATGCGCTGGGTGCGCGGATCCAGCATCGCCACCATGCCGCAGTCCAGCAGGGCAATGCGGTGGTTCTCGCCATTGTCATCGCAGCCCAGGTAGAGGAAATTGCCAGGGTGGGGATCCGCATGGAAAAAGCGATTGAGGAACATTTGCTGCATCATCACCCGAGTCGCCAGGGCTGCGACCTCCTGCTTACCCGCTGGGGTGATGGCAGCATCCTTGAGCTTTACCCCTTCGATCCATTCCAGGGTCAAGACTTTTTCGGTGCTGAGGGCATGGTAGACCTGGGGCAGGCGCACCTGGCCTGCCTTCCAGAGGCTGCTGGCGGCCAGGTTTTTACGCAGCAGGTCGGTGTTGTTGGCTTCGCGGCAAAAGTCCAGCTCATCGATCAGGCTGTTGCGAAATTCTTCCACCAGGCCGGGCAGGTCATAGGCCCGGCCAATGGTGCTGCCGGGCAGGCTGCTGCCGTTGCTGAGCAGTTCGGCGATCGCTTTGAGCCCGCCCAGGTCTTCTTCGATTGTGCGGCGGATGCCGGGGCGCTGGACTTTGAGGGCGACGACGGTGCCATCGAGCAGTTTGCCGCGATGGACTTGGCCGAGGGAACCGGCGGCGATCGCCACCGGCTCGATCTCTGCAAACTGCCCCAGCGACTCCCCCAGCTCCGCCTTGAGAATGTCCTTGATCGTGGCCCAGGGCAGCCCAGGCACATCGCTTTGCAAGGTCTCCAGGGCGGTGATATATTCCGGCCCCAGCAGGTCGGGGCGGGTGCTGAGCAACTGCCCGAGTTTGACGAAGGTTGGCCCCAGCTCGATTAGGATTTGCCGCAGCACATCGGGCAGGGGCAGGCGAAATTCCTCGGGCTTGGGTTGAGCGACAACTGATTGCGAAAGTAGCCCCAGCCGTTGCGGGCGACGACTTCAATGATTTCGGTTTGGCGGCTGCTGAGAAAGGGGAGGCTCGGGCGGGGAAACCGATCGGGGGCAGGGGGAGGGAGCTAGGCCCATCCTAGACGGTGGGGCGTCGGGATTTGTGTCTCTAGCCTAACGAAATCGCTGGGGTTTCGGGCGATCGCCGGGGGAACGGCCCGAAATGGCTCTCGCCCAGCATGGCATCCACATCGAGCAGCTTTGCCCCGACTGCCTCAAAGCCTAATGACTTCCCCAACGGCTCAAAGTCAACGGAAATGGGCCAGAACGCATCGCGCCCTGGCCCATTCACCCACTGGAAATTAAGCTAGCTTTCGAGCCAGCATCTAACCTAGTCTAAACGTCATAAACCTTGCACTCGATCGCCCCAGGATTTGCATCACAATAGGAAGCATAAAACGGCTGCGCTTCAGCCTGGGCCGAACTGGCAATGCCCAACTCTGCCACCGTTTCCCAAGCCAATTTGCAATCCGTTGCGGCCTCTGGACCCAATTCGCACACTTGCCGAGCCTGGGCTAGGGCATCCTTGAGGCGGTCTTTGAGCGACTCGGTGCCAACCTGATCAAGCATCATCGTAGCCATAGTGAATCTCCAGATGGGCTAGGAACTCCTAGGCAGGAGTGAGTAACAAAACATAGCGAAGTGCTATTCCTTAGCAGCTTAGCCAAGAAACTCAAAGGTCGGCGCTGGACTGGGGCTGGGCGACATCATTCTTTGTGTTCCCACGCACAACGTTGTAATTGCCGGGCGATGTAACTGCCGGACGAGACCGGGTGATAGCCGGGGTCATTCTGGTTTTGGGGGATCGCTAGGGGGCGGCATGGGCCGGGCTGCGGCTCCCAGGGCTGGACCTGCAAGGCCAGGGCGTGATCCCAGGTGAGCCCACAGGCGGGGGAGTTCTGCCCCTGGGCGGCGCAGATGGTTTGGGCTTCGGCGATCGCCCGGCGAACCCGCAGGGCATTGAGAGCGC
The DNA here is from genome assembly GCA_012032745.1 of Synechococcales cyanobacterium RM1_1_8. GTDB lineage: Bacteria > Cyanobacteriota > Cyanobacteriia > PCC-9006 > JAAUQQ01 > JAAUQQ01. Next base: position 13,916 of record JAAUQQ010000003.1, on the reverse strand, counting down.
TGGGGCCCTCGGCGGAGCAAGCGGCGGCATTGAGGTTCATGGCAAGCAAGATTTGTAACTGCATGACTATGCTGCACGCTTTTCTAGCAGATGTTCAGAACCCTCATATTTCGAAAATTGTCCCAAAATCTAAATTTACTTCTGTTGCAGCTTGTATCGGTTTTATCTACGTAGTTGTACCGGAAAATGGTGGCGGCGATCGCGTTTTTCCATGGCTAAACCAGCTCCAAAAGCCGTAAAAAAAAGCCAGTTATTGCGGCATTTCTAAGCCCTTAGAAGCCAGCCATTCAGCATTGAATAGCCGCGACTGATAGCGAGCACCACTGTCGCACAGCACCGTGACAATGGTATGCCCCGGCCCCATTTGCTTCGCCAGTTTCACCGCTGCACCGACATTAATTCCCACCGAGCCCCCCATGAACAGGCCATCCTGGCGCAGGAGTTGGTAGATCACCGCCAGGGCTTCAGCATCCGTGACGCGGATGGCATCATCGGCGGGTGCGCCTTCCATATTGGCCGTGACCCGGCCATTGCCAATGCCTTCGGTGATGGAATTGCCTTCCTTGTCCAGGCTGCCATCCTTGACATAGCAATAGAGCGAACTGCCCATGGGATCGGCGACAACACATTTGATTTGAGGATTGACTTCCTTGAGGTATAAAGCTGTACCTGCATAGGTGCCTCCCGTCCCCGTCGCGGCGACCCAGCCATCCACCTTGCCGCCGGTCTGCTGCCAAATCTCCGGCCCAGTGGTTTCGTAGTGGGCCTGGCGATTGGCCAGGTTGTCGAACTGATTGGCCCAGATGGCGTTGGGCGTTTCCACAGCGATGCGGCCCGAGGCTTTGACGTAGTTGCGGGGGTCGCTGTAGGGCACGGCGGGAACGGTGCGCACATCGGCTCCGAGGGTGCGCAGCAGGTCAATCTTTTCAGCGGACTGGGTTTCGGGGATGACGATGATGCAGCGGTAGCCCTTGGCGTTGCAGATGTGGACCAGGCCAATGCCGGTGTTGCCCGCCGTGCCTTCGACCACGGTGCCGCCAGGCTGGAGCAGGCCTTGCTTCTCCGCATCTTCGATGATGAACAGGGCCGCCCGATCCTTGACGGAACCGCCAGGGTTGAGGAATTCGGCTTTGCCTAGGATGTCGCAGCCCGTTTCATTGCTGAAGCTGTTGAGACGGATGAGCGGCGTGTTGCCGACGGTTCCCACAAAGCCGTTGGTGATACCCATGATTTAGCGCGGTTTTAAGGTCAATGGCAAAGCCCGCTGGGGCTCCCTCTTCATCCTACGGGGAAATGAGAGTCTCGGCGGAAATGAGGGGGCGGGAGCGGACTGGGGCCGGGGGATGGATTCGAGAAATTGAGGTGGGGTTTGGGCACTTTATCAACAAGCAGATGGCTGGCCTTCTGGGTTGGAGATGGGTTGGAGATGCTGTAGAGGCCCTCGCGACTGGGTTATCTGCCAGGCGCGCCGGGCTCGTCGCCAGCTTTAGTGCAGCATTTCCTGCTGTTGTTGTTCCGGTTTGAACCCCATGGATGATCAGGTCTTAATTCATGTTCTAGAGGCCGCCTGTGGCGACGATCGCCTGATCTTCCAGGTCGTAGAACAGGGGCAGCGCCTCCATATTTTTATCAATCGAGGCCCCGAGGATCGCTTGGATTATCCAGCTCTGGGCAAAAAGATCTACCAAGCCTTTCGCCGCTTGCGCCTGGGTGGGATTGAGGGCGTCTGTCTCTACAGCCGCGTTCTAGGGGAAGAGGAGCCCGATTGGGAAGCCAAATTTCGGCTGGCCAAACCGGCGGCGGCTCCCGTTCAGGCCAGGCCTGCTGTGCTGGAGGCTGCGGCGATCGCCCAAACGCCCCTCCAAAGACGCATCAGCGAAGCCGACACCTACGTGCGGCGGGAGGATGGGGAGGGCGGGGCGATCGCGCCGGGTTCCGAGCCTAGCCCCCCTGCTCGCACCCAGCGACGCCATGCTCAAACATTGCCCCAGGCCCCCATCCCCGCAGCGGCAGCCTATCCCCTGGGGGATGAAGATGGGGCAGCGGAAGCGGCGGAGCTGTATGAAGCGGCGGCTCCCACGATTTCGGTGATGGCTGAGCCGCCGCAACCAGCGGTGGGAGAGGCTCTAGCGGCCCATGGATCGGCCCATGAACCGGCCCATGAACCGGCCCATGAAGCTGGCGCAGATCTATCGAACTACTGTTTCATTAGCAACCGCCGCCTGCTGACCGCCAGCCTCCTGCCGCCGCCCAAGGCCCTGGCCAAGCTGCTGCTCGATCTCCATGGCTTTCTGGGGCAGAGCAGCAGCAACTCTTGCCCCGGTTGGACTTGTTTGTGAAGGGCGCGCCGACCTTCTCTGCCCAGGGATTGTCGGAGCCGTTGCAGCAGTGGTTCCAAGCCGCCAAGCCCCAGGGAATGAAGCGGCTCGGAAACTGGCCATTTGGCTGAGCCGCTATTGCTTGGATCCAGAGGCCACCCTGGCTGTGGCGGCGCGGGTGCTCGATCCAAGCCTGCCGAATGCAAGCCTGCCGGATCCCAGCCTGCCGGATCCGGGCCAGGCCCAGGCTGGGGCGGCGGTGGATGGGCCAGGGCCAACCGGCACCGCCGGGGCCCATCCAATATCGCCGACTGCTGCCCAAACCCTGGCGGAGCCCAAGCTGGACTCGTCTAAGCGCAGCGCTAATCGCAGCAGGTCCAAGCCCAATCGCCCAGCCAGCCAGCCCGGCCCGGTTGCGGATGGCCGCAGGCCAAGCCGGAGAGCCGCTGCCGCTGTGCCTGAGCAGCGGGTTTCCGTTAGGCCGGGTTCTGGGAGCGATCGCCCATTTGGCTACTTCCCAGCCTGGTGGTTCTGGGATCGATTCCAATGATCTCCCTGGGGCTGCTGTGGTTACTTTCCGCTGAGCGTCTGTGTCGTACCGATGGCGCGATCGCTGTAGGCCGCTGCGCCATCCCCTCCAGCCCTAACCCCAGCCCTGACCCCCAGCCCTAACCCACAATCTGTTCGTATTCCGGCTGGAGCATGGCCAGGAGCACCATGGTCTCGAAGCCCTCTGGCCCCTTAGAACAGTCCCGCAGCCGCCCTTCCTCAATGAAGCCCAGGGATTTGTAGAGGTGCTGGGTGCGTAGGTCAAATTGCTTGACTTCGGTCCAGAAGCGGTGGGCCTTGAGCTGGTCAAACACATGGCCCGTGGTGAGCTTGATCGCCCGGCGGCCCAGGCCCTGGCCCTTCTCGGTAATGACAATGCGGCGCATTTCGATGCTTTGGTCGGGGCTGTTGAGGCCCGCAAGGATGATGTAGCCCGTGGGGCGATCGCCCTGGACAATCCAATGCTGGAGGTTTTTGTCCTGGAGGGCGATTTCATGCTGTTCTCGGCTCCAGGGCACCACAAAACGGCGGTTGACGGGGTCGTTTTCGGTAGCGATCACAAAGTCAAGATCGTCAGTGGTGGTAGGTCTTAGATCAATTTCCATGGAGGGGGTGGGGCGGCAAAGATGGATGGGGTCTGGGGGCGAAAGCTGGGCCGGAACGGGGAGCCGAACTGAATGGTTAGGCCAGCGGAAGGTGTCCTTAGCTTGGCATATTCCTTGCGTCGGCGAGCGGGCGCTGGCGGGCCAACCGCAGATCGTCCAGTCTGCACCTTGCCTGTCAAGAAATTTTGCAGGAGCGGGAATGCTAGGGAGAGAAAACTTCGATTGGCCAAGGATTTGTTAGGCTTTGCCTGGCATCCCCCTCGTATCCTCCCCCATGGCAGATTCCCCCCTTCTCCCGTCCCAGGCCGCGCCAGAGTCGGGCTCCTCTCCAGAACAGGAGGCGATCGCAGATGGGTCTGTTACCGATGTAGCACCGGCCCAGGCTCCCAAACCGCCCTCTGGATCAGCGCTGTCCAGGGCCTTTCGCTCGCGGGGCTGGCAGTGGCTGGGCCTGGGCATCACAGTGCCCTTCTTGGCCCTCAACGGCCTGGCAGCCTGGCAGGCCCATTCCCTGACGAAATACCGCAGTTTCCCAGAAGCCCAGCCTCCCCTATTCGTCCAGCCTCCCCTCCAACGCCTCTGGGCCTTCGCCACAGGGGTACAAGTGCCCCGCCCAGAGAATCGCTACAGCCCTGCAGAACTGGGCCTGGCCTTCGAGACCTACAACCTGGATCTGGGCGGTGGCGAGCGGCTCGAAGCCTGGTACGTACCGGCTGACCCCGGTGTGCTGGAGTCTGGGCAGTCTGGCTCGGCAGAGGTTCCGGCCCAAGCCCAGGATCCGGCCCAAACTCCGGCCCAGGCCAAACCGCCCAAACAAGGCATGGTGCTGCTGTTCCCAGCCTACGCCGCCAGCAAGCAGACCCTACTGCAAGAAATCAAGCAGTTCCATCGCCTGGGCTATGACTGCTTTGCAGTGGACTTTCGCGGCGTCGGTGGCTCCAGCGGCAGCGACACCACCCTGGGCCGCCGGGAGGCAGAGGATGTGGCCGCCGCAGTGGACTATGTGCGTCAGCGCTTTGATAATCCGCCCCTGGCGCTGTATGGACGGCTGATGGCGGCGGGGACGGTGCTGCGGGCCGTGGCGGAATATGACCTAGCCCCGGCAGCGCTGATTTTAGAGGATCCCTATGCCAATTTGTATACCCTAACCGAGGCCAGCGTGGCAGCGGTGGGATTGCCGCGATCGCCCACCGCCCAAATGTTGACGCTCTGGGGAGGCGTTTTCCAGGGGGGCGACCCGACAGCGTTTGATCCCATCACCTACGCCCCAGCGGTCCAGAGCAGCGCCCTGGTGCTGTATGGCTCCGATGGAACCTCCTGGACCACGCTCAATGATGTGGTGGGCTTGCACAGCCAACTGGCAGGGCCAAAAGATATTTTAGGCTTGTCATCCCAGTCCATGCTGCCCCTGTCGATGACAGCGCCGGGGCCTTGGCTGGAGCGGGTCGGCGCGTTTTTGGATGAAAGCTTAGGAAACCAGTAGGGACATGGCGTTGACATGTCTTCGTGCCATGTCCCCACATAAACCGCAGCCTACTTGTTGGGCTGGGGCGTCATGCGCAGGTAGGGCTTCACCTCAGTCACACCCTTGGGAAACTGGGTCTTCGCATCTTCCGTGGAAATCGAAGGCACCACCACACAGTCATCGCCATCCTGCCAGTTGGCCGGGGTCGCAACCTTGTGGTAATCGGTCAACTGCAAGGAGTCAATCACCCGCAGCAGCTCATCGAAATTGCGGCCCGTGCTGGCGGGGTAGGTGATCATCAAGCGGATCTTCTTGGCGGGGTCGATGACAAACACCGATCGCACCGTCAGCGTATTGCCCGTGCTGGACTCGGGATGAATCATGCCGTAGAGCATGGACACCTGCTTATCCTCATCCGCCAGAATGGGGTAGTCCACACTGGTGCCCTGGGTCTCGTTGATGTCGCCAATCCAGCCCTTGTGAGACTCGACGCCATCGACGCTGAGGGCGATGGTCTTGACATTGCGCTTTTCAAACTCAGCCCGATACTTGGCGACGGTGCCGAGTTCTGTGGTGCAAACGGGGGTGTAGTCGGCGGGGTGGGAGAACAGCACCACCCAGCTATCTCCCGCCCAGTCGTGGAACTTGATCTCGCCGGAAGAGGATTGCTGGGTAAAATCGGGGGCGATATCGCCTAGTTGGAGCACCATAGATTTGAGACTTCCTGGGAGTCGATAAAAAAGGTTGTGAACAGATCCGACGTTCATCCTACAGATAGAACGTGGGTTGGGTTGGGAGGCCCATGATACCTCTCCCCCTGGTTGGTTTTCAATGGTGCAAGGGCGTCGTAAGTTAGCCTAGTTTATCAGTGAGGCAAGGCCCTCACCCACTGGGCATATCGGCCTGTCACGGTTTCTAGGGATTGTGGGGTGAGCTGCCCCATCCGGGGAATCGGGGGGCAAAGTCAAGCGTTTGTATCGAGAATTTACGAATGATTGAGCCTTCTAACCCAAGGATTCGGCGGCTTGGGCCTCGCCTTACAATGACCAGTGACAAGGGCCGGTGATTCTGCTGTGGCCTATCTCGATCCAGAAAGATTTTGCTGAATGCGATCGCCGAACTGGCTGCTCGATTAATTTGGCTATTGCGAACCCTGCCCAATGCGGTGTTTGCGGGCCTGGCCTGGGGCTTAGTGCTGCTAGGCATTTGGCAGATCCTGGCCGCAGGCCGAGATACGGTGCGCCGCAGCCAGGCGATGCACCAAATTCCCTGTGCGGGCTGTCAGTTTTTTACCAACGACCATCGGCTCAAATGTCCGGTCCATCCCCAGGCAGCGATGACAGCGGAGGCGGTGAACTGTAGCGATTTTGAGCAGGCTGTGTTTTAAGAAGGCTTTACTTCAATGTTGATCCGCAAGCTCAACGACTGTGAGGAATTTGTGGCCGGAGATGGCACAATCCTGCGGGAACTGCTCCACCCCGACAAGCATCCCGTGGCGCTGCGCTATAGCTTTGCCCAGGCGATCGTCCCGCCGGGTAAGACCTCCATCCCCCACGCCCTGGCCACCTCGGAGATCTACTACATCCTCAGCGGGCGGGGCCAGATGACGATTGGGGATGAAACCCAGCCCCTAGAGCCGGGAGATTTGGTTTACATTCCCCCCCAGGCCCGGCAGTTTGCCCACAATCCAGGACCAGACCCCCTGGTGTTTATTTGCATTGTGGACCCTGCCTGGCGGGAGGCGGATGAGCAGGTGTTTGAGCCAGAACGTTGAGCCAGAACGCTGAGCCAGAGCGCTGAGCCCAAACGTAGAGCTGGGGCCTGGATTGATCTGCCTAACGCTCCTCCAAGGTCCAGATCTTCACCAGACCATCGGTCACCCCCGCCATCACCGTTTTGTTATCGGATGCAAAAGCCACATCCCGCACCTCATCGATGCCCTTGGTCGTGGCCTTGATGTCATAGAGCAAGGCCCCGGTTTTCAAATCCCAGACCTTGACCGTGCCATCTTTGCTGCCGCTGACGATGCGATCGTTGTCTGGGCTGATGGCCACGGAGCGAGCCCAGTTGCTGTGGCCACTAAAGGTGCGGATCAGCTTGCCGCTGTCCAGTTCCCAGAGCTTGAGCGTCCTATCGGCGCTGGCGCTGACGACATAGCGACCGTTGTTAGAAACAGCCACATCGAGCACCCAATCCTTGTGGTCTGTCATCGTGTGGAGCAGGGTGGCTTTGTCGGCGTTCCAGATGCGGACGGTGCGATCGCGTCCCCCGCCACCGCTCACCAAAGTCCTGCCACCGGGCGCAAAGGCCACGGCAGTGACCACATCGGTGTGGCCCGTGAGGGTGCGCAGGCGATCGCCCGTCGCCGTATCCCACAGCTCAATGTTGCCATCCAAAACCGCAGTTGCCAACACATTTCCATCCGAACTCACATCCAGCGCCCTGACCACCGCCTTAAAGTCATTGATGACTTGCTTGAGCTGCCCCGTGCTGCGCTGCCAGATTTTGACCGAGGGCTTGTAGGCCGGGCCGGTGCTGTAGATAAAGTTGCCATTGGGGCTGAGGGTGACGGCGCTGACAGCCAGGGAGTTGTTGAGGGTCTGAACGGCTTCGCCGGTTTTGAGATCCCAGATGCGGATGGTGCGATCGACGCTGCCGCTGATCACGAATTGGTTGAAGGGGCTGAAGACAATGCTGTTGACGCCGCCGTTATGGCCCTGGAGGCTATAGCGCAGGCGAGCTTGGCCTGCTGGGGGCCTAGCCTGGGCCAGTAGGGGTTGAGCTATGGCTGTGGTTGGGGAAAGAGTTGCTGGAGAAACCGGAGCTGGGGGAACTGGAGCTGTGGAGACGGCTTGGCGGCCCAGGGCTGGGGAGCTGTCGAACAAGGCAATTAAGCCGCTGCCAATGCAGCCCAAAATCAGTAGCGAGAGAGGCTTGGGTTCCATGGAATTTGCAGGGCGTTTGAGATTGTTACCCGTTCAATTCGCGGGAGATAAAAAGTTTATGCAAGCTTTACGTCTGAAGCTCCTGAGATACTGTAAGTAATTTGACTGAGCGTACTGCACTGAATTGTTTCCTGCTTTCCTAGCAATGAATAGGCTATGTGAAGCAGAGCTGAACCTGGTTTCGCGGCTCAAACGGCTGTAATTCAGTTATGCTAAGCTTCAGGCATCCGGCTGAGCATAGCCCATTTGGCTGAGTAGCACCCAACCATCCATCGCCGCTTGTGTATCACTAGAATTGACATTTTATGAAAACTAGACTGACAACCACGACCTCCATCACCGTCCTGGGGCGCTATGCAACCCTAGCCGCCCTCTCGCTGGGTCTGGGCCTCAGCCTCGCACCCGCTGCATTTGGCCAATCCAAGCCCACGATTTCGGTGCCAGAGTTCAAAAACGAATCGAGCTGGTGGTGGTGGCAAGGCGGCACCTCTCGGGAACTGGCCGATGCCCTCAGCAATGAGCTGTCTTCCAGCGGAAATTTCACGGTCGTTGAGCGCCAGAAGCTGGATCAAGTCTTTGATGAGCAAGCCCTCAACAGCGGCGGCAGGGTCAGAGCGGGGACCGGAGCCCAGACCGGCCAGCTCACGGGCGCTCAATATATTGTCATGGGCAAGGTGACTTCCTACGAAGAGGATGTCTCCCAGGAAAGCAGCGGCGAGCGGCGTGGCATTAATCTGGGTATTTTTAGGACTGGCGGCAGCAAAAAGAGAGAAACGCGCAAGTCCTATGTGGCGATCGACCTCCGCGTGGTCAATTCCACTACGGGCGAAGTGGCCTTTTCTCGAACCATTGAAGGACGGGCAACGGCGGAATCTGAATCGACCTCCCGTGACACTCAGATTCTGATTTTCTCCACGGGAAACGATGAGTCCAAGTCTCAGAAAGCACCTGTGGGTAAGGCGCTGCGGGCGGCCTTGGTAGAAGCGTCTGACTATCTGAACTGCGTCATGGTGGAGAAGGATGGCTGTGTGGCTGAATTTGCCGCCAAGGAAGAGAAACGCCGAGAGGGCACGCGCAGCGTTTTGGATCTGGAATAGGGCCAAAAAAAGGTTGCCAGAGAGGCTAGCAGCAGCCGACCTCATCCCCCAACCCCTTCTCCATTTGATGGAGAAGGGGAGCCGGATCGCAGCCCTCGTGGGAGAGGGGTTGGGGTGAGGGGGGCAAAACTTGCGCCCCAACAAGGTAGGAGCCATTGCCTTCGACGATGCTAAGCACCTTGCCGCTAATCCGGAAAGTTTTATCGGCAACGTTGACGCGGATTTTGGCGGGGTTGCCTCCGGCGGCGGCGACCTGTTGGGCGAGGGTTGGGGCGTTGAGGGCGATCGCGGCGGCGCTGGTGCTCCCCCCCGGCGTTGTGGCGGTCACTTCATTCTGGGGCAATAGCTGATTGAGAGCACCACAGACGTATTTCTGGACCGTTTCTTTTTTGGCACCCACGCCGCTAGGCAGGGTGAAGACCATTTCGAGGTTGAGGCGATCGCCCTCCGGTACAGCATAGATATCAATGGGCAGGGCACGTTAAAACGCCGTCGCCGGATTCTCGGCCTGCATGATGCCCAAGCTGTGGTCAACGCTGATGGACAGAATTCAATGGCTGGCTGGCTCTACCTCCTGATTGATCGCTGAACTAAATTCGAAAGTTCGTAAAACGGCAAGGTGTCTATCTTTCAACCCTTTCAAGTTCTGTAAGCGTCGAGTCCATCTAAGATTAGGTCGAGGCCAAACTCAAACCTATTAATTCCATCGTACTGGCCTTCGGCAACCTGTTGGCTAAGGCGATTCATGTAGGGATACTTATCTGCCGGAATCATGGGTAGATACTTGGCTGCTGTCGTGGCATAGGCTTCTATCTCTACCGGACAGTTGAGTTCTTGCAGCGTAAATCCGTAGATATGGCTATCGAGAGCATTCCAGGCACGATCTGCCATCTCACTCGAAAAGCCTGCTTCTAGCAAGCATCCCAGCGTCGCGTCTATGTAGCGCAGCATAGCAGGGCCGACGTTAATTCGAGAAACCATCGGCATCGTTGACCAAGGGTGGCGCAATAGCACTTCGTGGGCTGAGATGGCGCGCGATCGCATCGCAACTTTCCAGTCAACCTCCAGACTAGGCACTTCTATCTCGCTAACAACCCTGTCAACTATCCCATCGATAATATCGTCCTTGTTCTCTATATGGTTGTACAGCGACATTGCCTTGATGCCCAACGCTTGAGCTAGCTTTCGCATCGAGAGCCCCTCGATACCCTCTGTATCAGCCAGACGAACAGCGCAGCGCAAGACCCGTTCTTTACTGAGCGGAGAGCGAGATCTTGTCCTTGGGTCGTTCTTTCTAGTCATGTTGCTATTTGCTGTCGGCCCCCATCGATAGACCTTGCTCAATTCCAGGCAGTGGTTTTCGCTGAGCAAAACTATCTTGACGGACTTACAGTGTATGCTAAGCTTACGGCGTAAGTCAAAAACGGTCAGCAAAAGTAGAGGCCTACCAGATGAAAGCAATTGTCCAGGACAAATACGGTGCGGCAGACGTCTTGCGCTTAGCGGAGGTCAATAGGCCCATCTGCGGTGGAGAGGATGTGCTGGTAAGGGTACATGCGGCGGCCGTGAATGCTGGCGATTGGCATTTAATGAGGGGCGATCCATTTCTCGCGCGTCCTATGTTTGGTGGCTTCTTGCGGCCCAAAGTCAAAACGCTGGGCTTTGATGTAGCTGGGCGAATCGAAGCCGTGGGCGAAAAGGTCACTCAATTTCAGCCAGGCGACGAGGTGTTTGGCGATATTTCTGAATGCGGCTTTGGTGCCTTTGCTGAATACGTTTGCGTTCCAGCAACTGCGCTGGTGCTCAAACCCGACATGGTTTCATTTGAGGCAGCGGCAGCGGTTTCTGCGGCGGCGCTGACTGCTCTGCATGGACTGCGCGATTGCGGACAGCTTCAACCTCAGCAAAGGGTTTTGGTAAATGGTGCCTCTAGCGGTGTCGGATCGTTTGCGGTGCAAATCGCTAGAGCGTTGGGGGCTGAAGTCACAGCGGTGTGCAGTACGTCTAAGCTGGACAGGGTGCGATCGCTCAATCCAGACCACATCATCGACTATACGCAAACCGATGCCACCCAAACCGACCAGCCCTACGACCTGATTTTGGATGCGGCAGCTTATCGCTCGGTGTTTGACTACTTTCCGGCCTTAACGCCACAGGGAACCTACGTTTTAGTCGGTGGCTCCATGGGTCGTCTTGTACAAGCGATGATTTTGTCCCCATGGTTTAGAAAAACCGACCGCCGCAAGATAAAGTGCTTTGTCGTAAAGCCCAACCTAGAGGATCTAACATTTGTTCGAGATCTGCTGTCAGACAGAAAGATTGTTCCTATGGTTGATCGCATTTATCCCTTGAGTGAGGTGCCTGCCGCAATTCAACAGCTTGAGCAGAGGCGGGCTTGTGGAAAAGTTGTCATCTCTATGCAACAAATTCAGTAGTCTTAGTAGTTGGAAGCGGCCTATGGAAACGGGGTCTGAAGACCTGTTCCGAGGAATTTGGAAAAACATGTCGCAGGATGAAAAACCCCATATGGACTATACGAAAAAGGTAGAAGACAAATGAGAATGAAAGATATAAATGCACAAAAAACACCACAAAGGACGTTGGAAGACATTAAGATAAATGTGAAGCTGAAGCTTGCAGCACTGTGGGCCAGTTTTATGTTTTTCTACATCTATGTAGACTATTTCGGCTTGTATAAGCCGGACTACATAAAGAATATTCTGGCAGGAAAAGTATTTGTGTTTGATATTACACAAATTTTTCTATTGACAGGACTGGCTTTGACAACAATTCCAGCGCTGATGATTTTCCTGTCCGTCACCTTGTCAGCCAAGGTAAATCGTTGGACAAACATAATCGTGGCTGCGGTTTATATTCCTTACACATTGTTCAATTTAGCAGGTGAGTTTTGGATGTATCTGCTGTATGGCGCTGTTGTAGAAGTCGTTCTTCTTTTGCTAGTGATCCGTCATGCATGGAAATGGCCTCGTATTGGGCACACCTAAACGTTGGGGGAGGTCTGTTCTCAGACAGAAAGATTGCTCTTAGGTTTGATCGCCTTGATCACTTGAGTGAGGTGCCTGCCGCAATCCAACAGCTTGAGCAGAGGCGGGCTTGTGGAAAAGTTTTCATCTTTGTGCAACAAGGCCTGTCTTAGTATCAATTTTGGTAACAGACAGAACGTAATACTTCCGACTGATTAGATTTGGCTAAGTTCAAAGCGACGCTCTGACGAAAACCACAGGCGAGCGTTGCTTCTATCCTCATTTGGAGATCTCGATTCATGTGTAGAGGGATGATGAAGCGTTTGGGTTATACCTTGTTAGGAACAATAGCTTTGGCAACTCTGCCGATACCAGTACGGGCCGAACCTTACAGAGTTAGCTGCCAAGCCACTATCTCCTTGGCCCAGGGCGCAAGCCTTACTTACAAGGTGACGGGTATCATAGGCGAAACAACAGCGACCGAAACCCCTATTAACCCAATTGGAAACTCGCTTAGCGTGAGTATTCTGCGGCGCGATCGCAAAGGGAGCATAACAACGCTTTTAAGCAATGCTTCACTGCGCGACTACGAAGCGATCGCCCCGGATGCTGACTATTCTCGAATTCCCTTCACCGAAGCGTTTCGCGCTCAGCCCAACGATGGTCGCCGCCTCTATACCGCCCGAGCTTCCGTACACGGTCTCTATGCCAGCCTACGCCCGCTTAGCGGTCAACCCCAAAACATCCAAGTTGTTCACTACCTGAGCGCTGGTCAGCCTGCCCGTTCTGTGGCTGGTTCTTGCCAAGCAGTGGCCTCATCTGAGGAATCACTGATAGAACCGCCCTTACGAGTCGTGAGTGGAGATCCGCTACCTCTGTTGACGGCTGCTGAACTGAGCCAGCTAAACCAAGAGGGCGAAAATTCTATTCAAAGTTGGATCAACATTGCTGGAGTCGGTGCAACTCGTTCTCCTACAGAATTTACCGAAGCGCTTCAGGCAACAGACCAACAACAACAAACTCGCAATCCTAATACGGCTCCTTTCTTGGGCCTATGGGAAGGAGAGCCGCCTGCGTCGGGATATTCGTATTACCTGAGCATCTTTCCGGCGAACAAAGCGAATCAGGTCTGCATCGTTGAATACCAGCGAGGCCAGCAGATTGCATCTGAGATAGAACCGGCCACCTTTACGCTTTCCAAAGCGACCGTAACACAGGGCAACCTCCTCAGCCCACGGCTGCGTTCTATTCAGGCCGCTTCGCAAGTGCGCCCTTTCCATAACGGCACGGCTAAGTTTCTATCCGTACTGAAGCCATCTACTAATCATCCAGTTCGTGTTTTTTCACTCACGGATCGCTCAGCTCTATACAACGGTTTTTCGTCGCGCATGTTGCAAGAACTTGCCCAAGCAACGTCTAAGTTAGGTTGTATATAAGGCTATGGTCGTTACAATAGATTTAGCAGTTGAAACCCAAGTTTGTGAGTACGAAGTGCGACTTTGCACCGCAATGTCATCCTCCGACGTACAGGGCCTCCGCGTCGCTTTATCTGAGAGCGCAATTCAGGGAGAACATGGACAAACTTTTGGCCACAGTCTCGGCACATATAGCTCTGACTTCCACGGCTATTATGACCATTTCCGCTGATCTCTTCCGAATGACATCGTGGGCAGTGAATTGCTTCGTGAGTCATCACATTAATGCTTGGGCTCGTCTTATATCTAGTCTGCTTTATCTTCCTTCAGGGTCAACTCTCTATCCCTCGCCTAAGAGGACTACCGAGAATTTAGTCATCGGCTGAATCAGGACAACATACCATTCCTATTCATCAAAATACCGATGTTGAACACAATCGTCGAGCCTTTGGCCTAGCAGGGTGTTCAGCGGAATATTCCTACGGTCTAATAATGCTGACTCGTTGAATCCCCTGCCCTCACCCCAACCCCTCTCCCA
>JAAUQQ010000279.1 GCA_012032745.1 Synechococcales cyanobacterium RM1_1_8 | reverse complement strand
GGTGGGCATCGCGCCCCCCCCCGATGCCCCTCCCATCCCAGCCCCAGTGCCTACGCCTCAGTTTGAAACAAGCAGGCTGGGACATTCCAGCTTTCGATCGGACAGGTTGTCTGCATCACCCTCAAAATTTAGCTGAGTTGTTTAGGCTACAAGGAGTTCTCTGACTTTGCTGACCGCCCGTTCGACGTCCTGCTTCCGGAGCGCTTTGAGATGACTGCCCAATATACCGTTGACAATGCCCCCAATGACACCGGCAGCCTGTGGCGGCCGAACCGCGATCGCGCCAAGCTCTCCCAGAACATCGTCAAGCTGATCTGTGGTGCCTTTGCCGCCGTTTCCATCGTCACCACACTGGGCATCGTGGCAACTCTCGTTTTTGAAACCATTTCCTTCTTGCAGCAGGTTCCCCTGGGGCAGTTCCTGACGGATCGGAGATGGACGCCCCTGTTTGCCAGCCAGGAATTTGGCATCTTCGTCCTCGTCAGCGCCACGGTGATGATTTCAACCATTGCCATTTTGGTGGCCATGCCCCTGGGTCTGCTGGCGGCGGTTTGCCTGAGCGAATATGCCTCCCCCAACTTTCGCCGCATCCTCAAGCCGATCTTGGAGATCTTGGCCGGTGTACCCACGGTGGTCTATGGCTATTTCGCGTTGCTGACCGTGACGCCGGTGCTTCAACTACTTTTGCCCAACCTCAAAGGCTTTAACTCCATCAGCGCTGGCTTGGTGCTGGGCATCATGATCACCCCCCTGGTGGCCTCCCTGAGCGAGGATGCGATCTACTCCGTGCCCCAGCGGCTGCGGGATGGGGCCTACGCCCTGGGCACCACCAAGCGGGAGACGGTGATCTCCGTGGTCTTGCCAGCGGCGCTGTCTGGCATTGTCTCTTCGCTCATTTTGGCCGTGTCCCGCGCCGTGGGTGAGACGATGATCGTCACCCTGGCAGCGGGATCTAACCCGACCCTGGGGCTGAACCCTTTCGTGCCGGTGATGACGATGACGGCTTTTATTGTCCAGGTCACCAAGGGCGATGCGGTCCATGGCTCCATTGCCTATCAGACGCTGTTTGCGGTGGGGACGACGCTGTTTTTGATCACCCTGGTGCTGAACGCCTTCAGCTTCTGGTTTGTTCGCCGCTTTCGCGAGAAGTATGACTAACGACCCGAAAAAAATGCAGCCCCAGGGCCACCATTCTTCCCCCAGTCTCCTGCGCCCAGTTCCTCCGATTTTCCCAGCCAAAGCCTTGTCCCAGATGCTGTCAATTAGGAAGCCGCAACCCCGATGAACATCAACGAACCGAGTCCTAGGGATGGGGCTCCCGTCTTGACCGAGCCCGGCGATCGCCCCCAACGCGCCGCCCTATTCCAGCCAAACCTGTCCGGGCGCTACACCCTTGATCGCATCTTTGCCTGCTTTGCCTGGGGGGCCACAGCCCTGGCGGTGGCCATTTTGGCCTGGCTGCTGCTGACGATCTTGATCGATGGCATCGGCACGCTCAACTGGAACTTTATCGATAGCTTTGCCTCCCGCCGGGCCGAGCGCGCTGGCATCAAAGCCGCTCTGGCTGGCACCCTCTGGGTCATGGGGGTGGTGGCCGTTTTTTCCTTCCCCCTGGGGGTGGGAGCGGGCATTTTCCTTGAAGAATTTTCTGAGGACAACTGGTTTACTCGCTTGGTCGAAATCAACATCAGCAACCTGGCGGGGGTGCCTTCGATCATCTATGGTCTGCTGGGCCTGGCTGCCTTTGTGCGGCTGCTGGGTCCGATTACGGGGGGGCGCAGTGTCTTGACCGGTGGCCTCACCCTGGTGCTGCTGATTCTGCCGGTGATCATTGTCTCCACCCGCGAGGCGCTCAGAACCGTGCCCGATGGCATCCGCGCGGCGGGCTTTGCCCTGGGTGCAACCCGCTGGCAGGTGATCTGGAACCACATCCTGCCCGCCGCCATGCCCGGCATTTTGACTGGGATGATCCTCTCCCTGTCGCGGGCGATTGGCGAAACGGCCCCTCTGCTGGCGATCGGCGCAGCTTCGTTTATTGCCTTCACCCCAGACGGTCTGGGCAGCTCCTTCACGGCCTTGCCCATTCAGATCTACGACTGGGTCGGTCGGCCCCAAAAGGAATTTCACGATTTGGCCGCCTCGGGCATCATCGTCCTGATGACCGTGCTCCTGCTGATGAATGCCGGTGCTATCTATTTGCGCAACCGCTTCCAGCAAACCCGCTAGGGCTCCCTGCGTCGCTTCACCTGCCGATCACCCTCCAAACATTCTCCGTCCCGATAAGGATTGAATCACCATGGCACAGATCTCTGGCACAACCACCCTCACCCAAGCGGCTTTTCAAGCCGAGAAGCTTTCGGTGTATTACGGTTCGACCCTGGCGGTCAAAGATGTGTTTCTGGAAATCCCCCAGAATCTAATCGTCTCCTTCATTGGCCCTTCTGGCTGTGGTAAGAGCACGGTGTTGCGCTGCTTCAACCGCATGAATGACCTGATTCCCAGCGCTCGGGTTGATGGTCGCATCACGTTCAACGGCCAGGATATCTACGATAAGCGCATCGATGCGGTGGAGCTGCGCCGCCGGGTGGGCATGGTTTTCCAGCGGCCCAACCCCTTTCCCAAATCGATCTATCAAAACATTGCCTTTGGAGCCCGCATTAATGGGTATCAGGGTGACATGGATGAGCTGGTGGAGCGTTCCCTCAAGGGTGCAGCACTGTGGGATGAGGTTAAGGACAAGCTGAAGGAAAGCGGTCTTAGCCTTTCTGGAGGACAGCAGCAGCGGCTTTGTATTGCGCGGGCGATCGCGATCGAGCCCGAAGTCATCCTCATGGATGAGCCTTGCTCCGCCCTAGACCCCATCTCAACGCTGCGGGTGGAAGAACTGATGCAGGAACTCAAGCAGAAGTACACCATCATTATCGTCACCCACAACATGCAGCAGGCGTCGCGCACCTCGGACTACACCGCCTTTTTCAATGCTAAGGCCACGGATCAAGGTGGAAAAATGGGCTACCTCGTTGAGTACGATCGCACGGAGGTGATTTTCCAGCAGCCCGCCCAGCAATCTACCCAGGAGTATGTGAGCGGTCGCTTTGGTTAGGGCCTAGGCGCATCTATCGGCCAGGGCCAGGCCAAGCATTAGACCCATGGGCAGGCCAGTGGAGTTGCTGCGAGTGGGGGGGCTGTTGCCTCGCCGCCAAAACCCGCCTAGGATTGGTAAAACTGGATATCTCACATTTACCCAAGGTCCTCCAAGGAGCCTATGAAGCGCTATTTTGCTCGCCTGCTGGCCATGGTTTTGGCCGCTGTTATCAGTCTGACCATGGCTGCGGGGCCCAGCCTGGCGGCCAGTTCAGCCATGACCGGCAACTATCCCGAAGATACTTTGATGGTGGTGGAAGCTCTGCGCCAGGCGGTGGATCTGCCTGGGGATGCTCCCGATAAGGCTGAGCTTCAAGCCACAGCCCGAGGCTTGATCAATGATTTTGCAGCGCGCTACCGACGCGATCGCAAGGTGGCTTCTCTGCCCTCCTTCACCACCATGCAGACCGCCCTCAATGCCCTAGCCGGTCACTACAGCTCCTACCCCAACCGTCCCCTGCCGGACAAGCTCAAAGCCCGACTCAACAAAGAGTTCAAGCGCGTTGAACTGTCCATCAAACGCGGCAACTAGGCCGCTCCCACGAACCCGCTAGCCTTGGGAATAACTGCCCAAACTGCCAGGCCCTGTGAAACCCTTCCCCCAATTCTCCACTCAAGTCTAGCGGGTCCGCTGGGGGTTAATAATTGACATCCGTGATCCGTTGCATGGATAATCGATTGCTGGCGAGATTTGCCAGTCAACCTAGGGATTTACAATCCTTGGGCGATCGAATTTATGTCGCACTCTTGATATTCCCTTGGCTAACGTCGTTGTGATTGGTGCCCAGTGGGGCGATGAAGGAAAAGGTAAAATAACAGACCTCCTAAGCAACTCCGCTGATGTTGTTGTTCGCTACCAAGGGGGAGTCAATGCAGGCCACACCGTTGTTGTGGGCGAGCAAACCTTTAAGCTTCACTTGATTCCATCGGGTATTTGTATCCTGAGACCCAATGCATCATTGGCTCAGGAACCGTGATCGATCCGAAGGTTCTGATCGAAGAACTGGATCAGCTAGAGGCGCTGAATGTCTCTTCATCAAACTTGATGATTTCTGAGACAGCCCATGTGACGATGCCCTACCACCGCATCATTGATCAAGCCGCTGAGCAACAGCGGGGCGACCATAAGATCGGCACCACCAAGCGCGGCATTGGTCCCACCTATGCGGACAAGTCTGAGCGCACGGGCATTCGCATGGTGGACTTGATGAACCTGGATGAGTTCCACGATCAGCTCAGCCGCACCATCGCCCAGAAAAACATCATCCTGGAAAGGCTCTACGACCTTCCCCCCCTGGATGTGGAAGCGGTGTTTGAAGAATATAAAGGCTACGCAGAGCGGCTGCGTCCCCATGTCATCGACAGCTCTTTGGTCTTGGACAAAGCCATCCAGCAACACCTCAATATTCTGTTTGAGGGAGCCCAGGGGACGCTTCTGGACCTGGATCATGGCACCTATCCCTACGTCACCTCTTCCAATCCGGTGGCTGGGGGAGCCTGTATTGGCGCGGGCATCGGCCCGACCATGATTGATCGGGTGATTGGCGTGGCCAAAGCCTATACCACTCGCGTCGGCGAAGGCCCCTTCCCCACCGAACTCCATGAAGAGATGGGGGCGATGTTGGGGGAGCGCGGAGCGGAGTTTGGCACGACTACGGGGCGGCAGCGACGCTGTGGCTGGTTCGATGCGGTAATTGGTCGCTACGCCGTGCGCATCAATGGTTTGGACTGCCTGGCCATTACCAAGCTGGATGTCTTGGATGAAATGGAAGAGATCAAGGTCTGTGTTGCCTATGAAATTGATGGCACCACCTGCCGCGACCTGCCCACCAGCTCTAAGCGCTTCAGCCGCTGCCAGCCGGTCTATCGGACGCTGCCGGGCTGGCAGCAGTCCACGGAGAGCTGCCGCAAGCTCGAAGACTTGCCCAAGCAAGCCCTGGACTATCTCAAGTTTTTGGCGGAGCTAATGGATGTGCCCATTGCCATTGTTTCCCTGGGGGCCGGTCGCGATCAGACAATCATTGTGGAAGACCCTATCCATGGGCCAAAGCGGGCCTTGCTCCATGCCAATGGAACTCCCGCCGAGGTGCAGACGTTTCCGATGCCTTGGCGGAGTAGGGCGATCGCCTGCCCCACTGCCCCCTGGTCTCTCTTAGGGCTATCCTAGGCCTGCTGATTCAGGCCTGGTGAGCGCTTGGGTGGGGACTGCCATGCCCCTCAAATCACCGCAATGCACTCCACCTCAACCAAAACATCTTTGGGGAGGCGGGCGGCTTCAACGCAGGCCCTGGCGGGGGCTGTGGCTTCATCAAAAACCGGCTGTAGACTGCATTGACCTGGGCGAAATCATTCATGTCTGCCAGGAAGACTGTGGTCTTAACGACGTTGCCGAAGTCTGCTCCACCAGCGCTGAGCACTGCGCCGAGGTTTTCCATGGCCCGTTGGGTCTGGGCTGCGACATCGTTATCGCCGATGATCTGGCCGCTGGCGGGATCCAGGGCGATTTGACCAGAGACAAAGAGTAGGGTGCCCTGGGCGCGATCGCCTGACTGTAGGGTCCAACCGGTGCGGGAGCCTGATCGGTTTGAATTACTTTGCGCATGGAATGCTAGGGGGGAGATAGTTGGAAAGACAGTGACTGAGATGGCGAGGAGATGGCAAGGGCTATGGTTCAAAAATCCAACGCTTGAAGCGGACTTCAAAATTCTGACTTTAAAATTCTGATCCCAAAACCTTCGACCATGGCCCAGCCTGCTCCAGATATGGATAATAGCAACTCGCTGGCTAACCAGCCTGTTTAGAGCTGTCTCCTCCCACCTGCGCCAGCCCGATCCCATCGCGATTGAATTCTGAGGGAAGCCGCAGCATAAGTTAATAAATTAATTCTCAAACGCGGGTCTGGAATCTGAGCCATGATGGAGGCAGGTTGTGTTCATGAGTATTTGTGCTCAATAGAACGAAAAAATAAACCCCAGATAATTGCAGCGGCGGCCTAGGCCGGGCCATTCTGAGATCATGTATCCAAGCTATTTACCCAAGCAAGGCTGAACCCATGACCCCGTTCTCTAAACAAGCCCTTCCTGAGCAAACCCCTCCTACCCAGCTCCTCTCCGAGCGGGAGCTACAGACGATTCGCAATCTCTCGCCGATGTGGCAGTCCCTTCAGCCCCTTCAATGGCGCAACCCCCTGGGATACAGGCTGAGTTTGATTGAGCAGCCTAAGCCTGCCCAGGATGCTGCACCGCAATGTGCCCTCCAAGGCTGTCGCTATACAGTGTATCGGCCTGGCGAGACCGAGGCCTATGGCCATTGCGCGAGCCACCGAGAAGCGACGGCGATGGTGCTGGAGGATGTGCTTGCCAGGCTGGAGCAGGCTCGCCAGGCCGGGGCCACTCATCCTTCGGAGCTTGGCCTGGCCCAAAGCTTAGCCTAGCCAGTGGGGGCCCTTTGCGACAAACTGTTGAACTTCCGCTGCTGTGCCCCGACCTGACTTAGGCCAGATGTTGCAAAGGTGTCCATTGGGCGGCGAAATGTGCGACTTCCAGGGAAAATGGGTGCTGAGGTAAGATTGCCTATCCCTGTTGCCCATGGTTGACCCTTTTGGAGAGCTGAACCTTCCCGGCCTATCTAATCCTTGCCACGCTGCGCTTTGGTAGGCGCTCGCGCGTCTACC
>JAAUQQ010000278.1 GCA_012032745.1 Synechococcales cyanobacterium RM1_1_8 | reverse complement strand
TGCTATGGTCTGGAGCGGACCGCTGGTGGGCAGGGGCAGGGCTTGGACCAGGAGGCAGTCCAGGCCTCGGTCTACGGGCTGCCGGAGCTGTATCGCGATCGCCTCCCCGCCGCCCGGCTAGTGGCGGTGCCGGGCTGCTATTCCACGGCGAGTTTGTTGGCGATCGCGCCCCTGCTCAAGCGGGGGTTGATCCAGCCCGAAACCCTGATCATCGATGCCAAGCTGGGGGGCTCCGGCCTTGCCCAGGCCCTACAGCCCCAGGTGCGCCTGGCGGAAGTGGAGCAATCGATCGCCGCCTATGGCGTGGCCCGCCATCGCCAAACACCGGAAATTGAACAGATTTGTAGCGAGCTGCTGGGCCACGACGTGATGGTGCAGTTCACGCCCCATTTGGTGCCCAGGGTGCGGGGGCTGCTGAGCACGGTCTATGGCACGCTGCGGGATCCGGGGCTGGTGCGGGAGGATCTATTGACGATCTACCGGGCCTTTTACCAGCGCTCCCCCTGGGTGCGGATTTTGCCTGCGAATACCTATCCCCAGACCCAGTGGACCTGGGGCACGAATTGCTGTGATATCGGCATTGAGGTGGATAGCCGCACGGGGCGGGTGATTGTCATGGGGGCGATTGATAATTTGATGAAGGGGGAGGCGAGCCAGGCGGTGCAATGTCTCAATTTGATGATGGGTTGGGATGAGACCTTGGGGCTGTCTACGATGGCGCTGTTTCCGTGAGCCTGGCCCTGGCTCGGTTGACAGCGAGGGCGATCGCCCCCGGCAAAATCCGGTGTTCCTGGACCTGGACCCGCTGGTGCAGGCTCTCGGCGGTGTCCCCTGGCAAGATTGGCACCGCTGCCTGCATCAGCACCGGGCCGCTATCCATTTCGGCGGTGACGAGGTGGACGGTGCAGCCCGCGATCGTGACGCCGCTGGCCAGGGCCTGGTCGATCGCCCCCAGACCCTTGAAACTGGGCAAGAGGCTGGGATGAATGTTGATCATGCGTTCAGCAAAGGCATCGATCAGCATCGGGGTGACGATGCGCATCCAGCCTGCCATCACCACCCATTCCACCCCGTGGGCTTGGAGGCTGGCCACGATTTTGGCATCCAGGGCCTCCCGGCTGTCATAGTCGCGGTGGTTGAGCAGCAGGCTGGGGATATTGTGGCGATTGCCACGGGCCACGACCCCCGCCCCCGGATTGTTGTAGATCAAAACGGCGATCGTGGCATTGAGCTGCCCCTGGGCGATCGCCTGGGCGATCGCCTCAAAGTTGCTGCCGCTGCCCGAGGCCAGGATGCCCAGCCTGACCGGTGGACCGCTGGGACCGGCCTGGGGCGGCGGTGAAATCAGGTGCTCGGCCTGTAAATCGGCGGGCAAAGCTGCGGGCAAATCGGCGGGCAAATCGGCGGGAAAATCGGTGGAAGAAAGCTGAATCGACATCGCAGCGGCAATCGGTGGAGAACGGGGATGGCCTAGATCATACGGTCTGGCCGTTGCCCTGGGCCTTGTCCCCCTAGCCCTGGCTTTTGGCAGCTCCTGGGTTGTCTGCTGGGGCTTTCGCCAGCGATCGCTCTGCCAGCCGATAGCCCAGCCAGGCTCCCACCAGGCTACAGATCAAGTCAATTCCATCCAGCGTGCGGGTGGGGGCCAGCCCTTGGAGCAGCTCTTCGCCCGTGGTGAAGCAGGCAAACAGCAGGGGAAAAAGTGGCAGGCGGATCCCCTGGATAAGGATAGACTTACCCCGGAGCAGGCGGTGGCCCAGGTAGCTGGCGATCGCATACAACACCCCATGGGCGGGTTTGTCGTAGTAGGGAATGGCCTGGAACCAATCGGGCAGATGGCCGCTGTAGGCCAGGTACAGAATCCACAAAAACAGTCCGGCATAGCCCCAGGCTAGATAAGCCACGGATAGGGAAAGGCGGCAAGCAAGGCGTTTGAGACCGGTGGAGAAAGTCATGGCGATCGCCCTTGAAGGCGTTGCTGAAGGATGGCCTGAAGGCGCTGCTGAAAGGTTTTCGATGGCTGGCCCAGGCCCTGGGCCAACCAGGCCGGGGCACCCTGATCGCTCCCGGCTGCCTCCTTAAAACATCAAGCCCAGCTCCGTGTTTTCCGCAGAGCCCGCTAGACCTGTCCCAAGAGCGTCCGGCTTCCCTTCAAGCCCTGGGCTGGGAGAGCGATCGCCCCCGCCAAAGTTAAAGTTTCCGTTTACACTCAATCCTAAAAATTTGCCGTTGTAAAAATTTGCTACGGTAACAGCAAGATCAGTCAGGTTTGCCCCAAACCTTCCCTTGGGTTCAAACAGTCCCCCAGCCGATCCCCAACTGGTTTCGCCAGAAATCACAAAAACCCAGGCCGGTTCCCATTCTTGGGGCGATGGTTCATTCCTAAAGCTGGGCAAGCTAAGGGCAAACATACTGTTTTAGATTGTCGTCCGGGAGACTTTCGCCCGATTCCCATGCCATGTCCAAAATCTTGGCTGACCCCAGTCGTCCAACCGGTTTGCGACTAGCCACCCCTGGTGATGGCCCTATCAGAAGGCGTTCTTTAGGGAACTCTGCCGACTGGGGGCGTTTTCTTGCTGCTCCCAGGCCGATCCCTTTCTATCGTAAATTCCAACCACTATGCGAATCCTAGTTACAGGCGGTGCCGGGTTCATTGGCTCTCACCTCATCGATCGCCTGATGAATGAAGGGCATGAAGTCATTTGCCTCGACAACTTCTACACCGGCCACAAGCGCAATGTTCTGCAATGGCTGGGCAACCCCTATTTTGAACTGATTCGCCACGACATCACCGAGGAAATCCGCCTCGAAGTCGATCAGATCTACCACCTGGCCTGTCCGGCTTCCCCGGTTCACTACCAGTACAACCCGGTCAAGACGATCAAGACCAATGTGATGGGCACGCTCAACATGTTGGGCCTGGCCAAGCGCGTCAAGGCCCGCATTCTGCTGGCGTCCACCTCCGAGGTCTATGGTGACCCTGAGGTCCATCCCCAGTCCGAAGACTATCGCGGCAACGTCAACCCGATCGGCATTCGCTCCTGCTATGACGAAGGCAAGCGGGTGGCGGAGACACTGTGCTTTGACTACCACCGCCAGAACAATGTGGACATTCGCGTGGCGCGGATTTTTAACACCTACGGCCCCCGCATGTTGGAAAACGATGGCCGCGTCGTCAGCAACTTCGTCGCCCAGGCCCTGCGCGGTGAGCCCCTGACGGTCTATGGTGATGGCTCCCAGACCCGCAGTTTTTGCTATGTGGCAGATTTGGTCGATGGCCTGATGCGCTTGATGAATGGCAGCCACATGGGGCCAATCAACCTGGGCAATCCCGGAGAATATACGATCCTGGAGCTGGCCCAGATGATCCAGGACAAGATCAATCCCCAGGCTGAAATCCAGTTCAAGTCCCTGCCCCAGGATGACCCCAAGCGCCGCCGTCCCGACATCACCCGCGCCCAACAGTGGCTGGGTTGGGAGCCTCGGGTGCCGGTCCAAGAAGGCCTCGATCAAATGATTGCGGATTTCCGCAGCCGCCTCGCCCCGGAAACGCCTGTGGCGGCGGCGGATGATCTGCGCCTGCCCCAGGTGGTGTAGGCGATCGCCCCACCCGGCCCCGCCGCGATGGCGGGGCCGACCGTCGCTGCTGTTGCCGGCAGCGAGACTCTTGCTGTACCTCTAAGAATTTTTAAGGATTGAACGCTATGCGTGTATGCGTCATTGGCACTGGCTATGTGGGTCTCGTGACGGGGGTTTGTCTCTCCCATGTCGGCCACGATGTGATCTGCATCGACAACAATGAAGAAAAGGTGAAGTTGATGCAGTCGGGCCAGTCCCCGATCTATGAGCCGGGCCTGTCGGAGCTGATGAAGTCCTCCATGGCCGCCAACCGCCTCCAGTTCTCCAGCAATTTGAAAGCGGGGGTGGAGCATGGCGAAATCCTGTTCATCGCCGTGGGCACGCCGCCCCTGCCCTCCGGCGAGAGCGACACGCGCTATGTGGAAGCAGTGGCTCGGGGCATTGGCGCGAACCTGCCGGAGAATGTCTATAAGGTGATTGTCAACAAGTCCACGGTGCCGATCGGGTCCGGTGACTGGGTGCGGATGTTGGTGTTGGATGGGGCGAAGGAAGCCAAGCGGGAGTTGGTCGGTGCTGGGGGAGGCGCGATCGCCACCGCGCCCACGGAAGCGCCAGCCGTGACCTTTGATGTGGTCAGCAACCCAGAGTTTCTGCGCGAAGGCTCGGCGGTCCATGACACGTTTAATCCCGATCGCATCGTTCTGGGCAGCAATGGCTCCCGCGCCATTGCCCTGATGGAGGAGCTGTATATTCCCATCGTCGAGCGCCAGTTTGCCGAAGACCAGGCTGCTCCTCCGGTGCCGGTGGTGGTGACGGATCTCAGCTCCGCAGAGATGATTAAATATGCAGCCAATGCATTTTTGGCCACCAAGATCAGCTTCATGAACGAAGTGGCAAATATTTGCGATCGCGTCGGTGCCGATGTGACCCAAGTGGGCAAGGGCATCGGTCTAGATTCGCGCATTGGCAACAAGTTCCTCAATGCGGGCATTGGCTGGGGCGGCTCCTGTTTTCCGAAGGATGTTTCGGCCCTGG
Organism: Synechococcales cyanobacterium RM1_1_8; assembly: GCA_012032745.1. Classification (GTDB taxonomy): domain Bacteria; phylum Cyanobacteriota; class Cyanobacteriia; order PCC-9006; family JAAUQQ01; genus JAAUQQ01. The sequence goes on along the minus strand of JAAUQQ010000278.1, from coordinate 2,237 downwards.
CCCACACCGCCGAAGACTATGGCTATGACGCCCAGTTGCTGAAGGCGACGATTGATGTCAACAGCCGCCAGCGCCTCGTGGCCCTGGAGAAGCTCCAGCATGAGCTGAAGATCCTCAAGGGCAAGGTGGTGGGTCTGTTGGGGCTGACCTTCAAGCCCGACACCGATGACATGCGCGATGCCCCGGCGTTGATTTTGATTGAGCACCTCAACCGCTTGGGGGCCAAGGTCAAGGCCTTTGATCCCATCGTCTCCCAGTCGGGAATTCGCAATGGCCTGACGGGGGTGATTGTGGAGACCGATCCTGAGCGTCTGGCGGATAGCTGCGATGCGCTGGTGTTGGTGACGGAGTGGAAGCAGTTTCTGGAGCTGGATTTTGCCAAGATGGGGGGGTTGATGAATGATCCGTTGATCATTGATGGCCGCAATTTCCTGCATCGCGAGATTCTGGAACAGGCGGGTTTCCGCTATGTGGGCATTGGCCGCTAGGCGGGCGAGGGTCTTTTAGGCGGGGCTGAATTGAGCGGGGGCGTCGACAGACGTCCCCGCTTTTTAGGTGGAGGGCAGCATCGTTGATCCGTAGGGTGCGCATCTCCAAAAATATCGGCTCCCCCCAGGCCAAACCGAGAATGGGCACCAGGTCCAGGCGAGTGGCCCAGGCGATCGCCAATACAATCGTTCTATAATCGGTTCTATCTCTAATTGCCCTGGACCCCAACCATGGTCAAGATCCTCCACCTCTCCGACATCCACCTGGGCAGCGGCTTGAGCCATGGACAAACCAACCCCCAAACCGGCCTCAACAGCCGCTTCGAAGACTTCACCGCCGCCTTGAGCGCCTGCATCGATGCTGCGATCGCCCACCCCGCCGACCTCGTCCTCTTCGGCGGCGATGCCTTTCCCGATGCCACCCCCGCCCCCTATATCCAGCAGGCCTTTGCCCAACAATTCCAACGCCTGGTCGAGGCCCAAATCCCCGTGGTCATGCTGGTGGGCAACCACGACCAACATTCCCAGGGCGAAGGCGGAGCTAGCCTCTGCATCTACCGGACCCTGGGCGTACCCGGCGTCGTGGTGGGCGATCGCCTCGCCACCCACCGCATTCCCACCGCCGCTGGCCCCGTCCAAATCATCACCCTGCCCTGGCTGACCCGCTCGACGCTGCTGACCCGGCCCGAAACCGCAGCGCTTTCCCTGGCAGCGGTGAATGAGCTGCTGCTCGATCGCCTGCGCCTCGCCCTAGAGGGCGAAATCCGCCAGCTCGACCCCAGCCTGCCGACGGTGCTCCTGGCCCATGCCATGGTCGATACGGCCATGGTGGGGGCAGAGCGGTTCTTGGCCGTGGGCAAGGGGTTTACGCTGCCTTTGTCGCTGATTGCGCGGGATTGCTTTGACTATGTTGCCCTGGGCCATGTCCATCGCCACCAGGTGCTGTGCGATCGCCCCCCCGTGGTCTACCCCGGCAGCATTGAACGGGTGGACTTCAGCGAGGAAAAAGAGGCTAAGGGCTTTGTCTGGATTGATCTGGGGCAGGGCCAGGCCCAGTTTGAATTTCAACCCCTGGCCGTGCGGCCCTTTCGGACGATTAAACGCGATGTCTCGGCGGCGGCGGATCCCCAGGAGCAGCTTTTGGCGGCGATTGGGCGGGCGGAGATCGAGGGGGCGATCGCCCGCTTGATCTACCAAATTTCCCCAGAACAACTGGCGGAGCTGGATGAAAGCGCCCTGCACCAGGCCCTCGCCCCCGCCCACAGCTACAGCATCCAGCCGGAGCTAGTTGCCCAGCCCAGCCGACCGCGCCTGCCGGAACTGGGCCAAAACCCAACTGATCCCCTCGCTGCCCTGGCGCTCTATCTTGACCACCAGACGCACCTGGCCGAACTCAGAGCCGACCTGCTGGCCGCCGCCGAAGCCCTACTCAACCAGGAGAACTGGGTGGTGGATGGCGATCGCCCAGGGACCAGCGAGGCTGCCAAACGCGTCCAGGAAGCCAGCGGCAGCTATGCCACGACGGCCAGCCAAACCCAGTTGCGGCTGCTCTAGGCAGGCTGGGGCACAGCCAGAGGATGGATATTCCGGACTGACGCCTAGGATTTTGAAAAACGTCTAAGGAACAGGGCATTCCCCTCTTTTACAGGAAAGCTCCTCCTTGACAGGGCAGCTTCTCCCGAACAGAGCAGCCTCTGATTGACTGATAAAACTCGAACCGCCCTCACCCCAACCCCTCTCCCCCTTTTG
>JAAUQQ010000277.1 GCA_012032745.1 Synechococcales cyanobacterium RM1_1_8 | reverse complement strand
AGAGAGGGAGAGGGGCTTTAATCCAGATTCGCCGCTCCGGCTCCCCTGCTCCCACAAGGGGAGAAGGGGTTGGGGGATGAGGGGGCAAAAGATCTGTCAGCCAACCAGGCAATCCTCACCGTTAACCCTCCTCCGAATAGGGCCATTTCCAATTCACAATCTCATCTTGATCCCGTCCCTGCTCATGGGCATAGGTCAGGCATTCAATGATCTTGTTCTTCATCCGCTCCTTGGCATGGGCCGCTGCGGAGCCCAGCTTGGGCACCCGATCGATCACATCAATCACCAAGTTGAAACGATCCACCTGGTTGTTGATCGCCAGCTCTAGGGGCGTATTGATGTTGCCTTCTTCTTTGTAGCCCCGCACATGGACGCGGTCTTGGTTCGATCGCCGATAGATCAGTTTGTGGATCAACCAGGGATAGCCATGGAAGTTGAAAATCACCGGCTTGTCGGTGGTGAACAGCGAATCAAAATCAGCATCGGATAGACCGTGGGGATGCTCGCCCTCGGAGACCAGCTTGAACAGATCGACGACGTTGATAAAGCGCACCTTCAGTTCTGGAAACTCCTGGCGCAGGATGTCCGTGGCCGCCAGGGACTCCATCGTGGGCACATCGCCACAGCAGGCCATGACCACATCGGGCTCATCGGGCTCAGTGCCGCAGTCATCGTTGCTGGCCCAACCCCAAATGCCAATGCCCTTGGTGCAGTGGGCCACGGCTTGATCCATGGGCAGGAATTGCAGGTGCTTTTGCTTGTCGGAAATGATCACATTGATGTAGTCCACGCTGCGGAAGCAATGGTCCATCACTGAGAGCAGGCAGTTGGCATCGGGGGGGAAATAGACCCGCACCACATCGGGGCTCTTGTTGGTGACCAGATCCACATAGCCGGGATCCTGGTGGCTAAAGCCATTGTGATCCTGTCGCCACACCAGGGACGACAGCAGAATATTGAGCGACGACACGGGACGCCGCCAGGGCACATGGTGCTTGCAAATATCCAACCATTTGGCATGTTGGTTGAACATCGAGTCCACCACATGGGCGAAGGCTTCGTAGGTGTGGAACAGGCCGTGGCGTCCGGTGAGCAGGTAGGTTTCGAGCCAGCCCTGGAGGGTATGTTCGCTCAGCATCTCCATCACCCGACCGTCGCGGGAGAGATGGCCACCATCGGCATCTTCGGGGTAGATATCCGCCATCCAAACCTTTTCGGTGACCGCGTAGACATCCTGCAAGCGGTTGGATGCGGTTTCATCTGGCCCCATCAGGCGGAAGTTGTTGGGGTTGTCGCGCATGATGTCACGCATCAGCAGGCCCAGGGCCTTGGTGTTTTCGAATTCCTCAACGCCATGGCGCTCCATCTCGATCGCATAGCTGCGGAAGTCGGGCATTTTCAGGGCCTTGCGCAACAGGCCGCCGTTGGCATGGGGGTTCATGCCCATGCGGCGATTGCCGACGGGGGCGAGGGCCTTGAGTTCGGGCATCAGGGTGCCGTTTTCATCGAACAGCTCCTCGGGTCGATAGCTGCGCATCCATTCCCCCAGTCGGCGCAGATGGTCGGGGTTCTCATGCATGCCGCCCATGGGGACTTGGTGCGATCGCCAAAAATCCTCCACCTTCTTGCCATCCACCTCCGCCGGGCCAGTCCACCCCTTGGGCGTGCGCAACACAATCAGCGGCCAGCGGGGTCGCTCGATCTTGCCATGGACCCGAGCCTCCCGCTGGACGGCTTTAATTTTGAGAATGCATTCCTCCATGACCTCGGCCATCCTGCCGTGGAGTTCCGCTGGATCTTTGCCCTCCACAAAGTGGGGCTCATAGCCATAGCCCTTAAACAGGCATTCCAGCTCCTCGTGGGAAATGCGGGCCAGGATCGTCGGGTTGGCAATCTTGTAGCCGTTGAGGTTCAACACCGGCAACACGGCCCCATCACGGGCGGGGTTGATGAACTTATTGGAATGCCAGGAGGTTGCCAGGGGGCCAGTTTCCGATTCGCCATCGCCGACGACGCAGGTGACGATCAGGTCGGGGTTATCCAGCACCGCGCCGTAGGCATGGGAAACGCTGTAGCCCAGCTCGCCGCCTTCATGGATCGAGCCCGGCGTCTCGGGGGTGACGTGGCTGCCGATTTTGCCGGGAAAGGAAAACTGCTTGAAAAAGCGCTGCATTCCCACTTCATCCTGGCTCTTATCGGGATAGAGCTCTGAGTAGGAACCTTCCAAGTACACCGGACCCAAGACCCCCGGCGCACCGTGGCCCGGCCCCGCCATAAAAATCATGTCCAGGTCGTACTTTTTGATCAGCCGGTTGCAATGAACGTAGGTAAAGCTCAGGGCCGGGGAGGCTCCCCAGTGGCCCAGCAGGCGATATTTGATCTGTTCTTTTTGCAGGGGCTGCTTCAGCAGTGGGTTGTCCCGCAGGTAAATCATGCCCACGGCTAAATAGTTGCAGGCCCGCCAGTAGGCATCCATCAGGCGCTGTTCTTCAGCGGAAAGGGGAGCGATGCTGTCTGGATTGCCGGTTCTGCTTGGACTGCTAATGGCGCTGTTCTCTGTGGCAGATGGGGAGAGGGGCATCAATATCGCTCCTAAAACTAGCTGTGTCTCGCTGCCCCAATTCTAGCCATGAGCTTGGGGAAGAACTTGTTGTTAACGCTACCGCAAATCATGCTGTTGCAAAACGTAAAGGATATTGATTTCAAAGTGAATCCAATCTGTATTTTTTTGAGATTATGGATTTTTCTGATATCGGGAAAGCCTGGCTTCATGGGGAGAGTAGATTTGAAATCTAAAGAAAATCTGATTTTAAAGTCTTACTTGTCTGTATTGGATGGGCCGATCTGGATCTGTGGAAGGTTAGGAACGCTGAGTCTCGGGGCCAAACAACACCTCTATATTCTCATTTTTGGTACAGAATTTGAAACAGTTTTAATCCATGGATACCGATTAGAACTCGACATAATGATGGCGTCAGGCAATCGCCTGCATCTCCCATCCGCTGAAATCTAAGCCACCCAGAGCCAAGCCACCCAGAGCCAAGCCACCCAGAGCCAAGACGCCCAGAACCGAGCAGCCCAGAACCAAACCATCAAGATCCAATGCTATGGAGGTCTAAGTCCCATGCGAATTGCTGTTTTTAGCGCCAAACCCTACGATCAACAATTCCTCAATGCTGCCAACGGCAAAGGCGACCATGAACTTGTTTTTTTTGATGCTCATTTGACCCATGCGACCACGGCCCTTGCCGCAGGATTTCCCGGCGTTTGTGTCTTTATTAACGATCAGCTTAGGGCGGAGACGTTGAGGGCGATCGCTGCTGGCGGCACCCAACTGATCGCCCTGCGAGCCGCTGGTTTCAACAATGTAGATCTCCCCATCGCCAATGAACTGGGCCTCACCGTCGTCCGGGTGCCAGCCTACTCGCCCTATGCTGTGGCGGAACATGCCGTGGGCTTGATCTTGATGCTCAACCGCAAGCTCCACAAGGCCTATAACCGCGTCCGCGATGACAACTTTGCCCTCCAGGGACTGCTGGGCTTCGATCTCCACAGCGCCACCGTCGGCGTGATTGGCACTGGCAAAATTGGCCAATGCTTCAGTCAAATCATGCATGGCTTTGGCTGCAAACTCTTGGCCTACGATCCCTATCCCAGCCAGGTTTGCTTGGATCTGGGCATGGAGTACCTGCCCCTGCCGGAGCTGCTGGCGGCCTCCGATGTGGTCTCGCTCCACTGTCCGCTGATGCCCCAAACCCACCATCTGCTCAATGCAGAATCCCTGGGCTGGCTGAAGCCAGGGGCCATGGTGATCAACACAAGTCGCGGCGGATTAGTTGACACACCAGCCATGATCAGGGCGATCAAGTCGGGCCAGGTGGGCTATTTGGGCATTGATGTCTATGAACAGGAAGCTAATTTATTTTTTGAAGATCTGTCCGATACCGTCATTCAAGACGATGATTTTCAGCTATTACAGTCCTTTCCCAATGTGGTGATTACGGCCCACCAAGCCTTTTTTACGCGGGAAGCCTTGAGCAATATTGCGGAGACCACGATCGCCAACATCGATCAATTTGCCGGGGGTGAAGTCTGCTCCAACCAGGTCAAATAATTGCTGGGCGACCCAGCCCACTGTAGGGACATGGCTGATACCACTGTGGGGACATGGCAATACCATCTCCCCACAGTGGTATCAGATCTAACTAGCAACGCCGATCCCCAACGCGCCGGGCAAAATTCCCCGCGAGCGTTAGCATCAAGATCTGCCCGATCGCCCCTGCATCTCCCCCATGGCCTCTTTCCGCGACTTCCTCCACTATTTCCACAACTACCGCCGCCTTAGCCTGTTCAGCATCGCCAGCAGCAGCCTATTCGAGAGCATCGACCTGGCAGTGCCCTACGCCATCGGCCAACTGCTCAACCTGCTCTCGAACCAGCCCCTCGATCGCGGCCTCAGCCAGCTCATTGCCCAGCTCAGCCCCGGCTCCAGCCCTCCCAGCCAAAGCCTCACCCTCACCACCCTCCTGGGGCTGATCTTCCTGGTCACCGTCGTCCGCGCCCCGCTCAACGCCTGGGGCAACAACTGGTTCCACTGGGCCATCTCCCTGCGTGCCCGCCGCGACAACCACGATCGCGTCCTGCGCAAAATCCTCACCCTGCCCCTGGAGTTCTACGATGAAAACAACCCCGGACGCATCGCCGGGCGCATCGCCCGTGGCCTAGAAAACCACACCTGGGGCTATCCCGAACTCACCGGCCAAATCATCCCCAAACTCTTCCGCGTCTTCATCATTTTCCTGATGATTGCGCTGTTTGATCGCACCATCGCGATCGCCTTCGCAATCTCCTTCAGCCTCATCCTCCTCTTCAGCCTCAAAAATCTCCAGGCGATCCTGCGGCGGGAAACCCTGCTAGATGCCTACATGGAGAACACCAACAGCCGCACCTCCGAAATCATCACCAACATCAAAACCGTCAAGGCCTTTGGCACCGAAGCCAGCGAGTTGCAGCGACAACGGCAGCGCCTCGATCGCGAACTGGCCGTCGTCCTCTACCGCATCCATCGCGGCTATGTACTGCTCAACACCTGGCAGCGCACCGTCGTCCAGGCATCCACCTTCGGCATCCTTGCCCTCACCCTCTGGGCCACCCTCCAAGGCCGCATGTCCCTGGGCCATTTCATCACCATCCTGACCATTTCCCAAATGGCCTATGCCGAGCTGGAGCCCCTCAGCGTCTTAGCGGAAATGTTTGCCCGGCGCTATGCCGCCATCGGGCGCTTCCATGAGTTCATGCAACAGCCCACGGGCCAGGATGCCCAATACCTGCACCTGGATGCACCCGCAACAGCCTATCAATTTACCGGTAAGCTGGACTTCCGCAATCTCAGCTTTGGCTACGATGCCCAGCGCCCCGTCCTACAAAACATCAACCTGTTGATCCAGCCGCGCCAGACCGTTGCCCTGGTGGGTCGCTCCGGCTCGGGCAAGTCCACCTTGGTCAAGCTGCTGTTTCGCTACTTTGATCCCGATCGCGGTTGCATTTACATCGATGGGGAAGACATTCGCGGGCTGGATATTACGGGCTATCGACGCCGGTTGGCGATCGTCCACCAGGAAGTAGACCTGTTCAACGGCACCATCCTAGAGAACCTCACCTACGGCAATCCCAAGGCCAGCCCCAATGAAGTCAAACAGGCCTGCGACATTGCCCAGGTCACCCCGATTCTCGCCCTCCTGCCCCAGGGGCTACAAACCGTCGTCGGCGAACGGGGTCTGCGCCTCTCCGGCGGCCAACGCCAGCGCCTCGGCATTGCCCGTGCCCTGCTGGTCAACCCCGATGTATTGGTTTTGGATGAGGCGACCTCCAGCCTGGACTATGAGTCGGAGCGGGCGATTCAGTTGGCCATGCAAACTATCTATGGCACCCGTACGACGCTGATCATTGCCCATCGTTTGAGCACCGTGCGGGATGCGGATCAAATTGTGGTGTTGGATCAAGGTCAGATTGCGGAAGTGGGTAGCCACGATGAGTTGTTGGCTCAACAGGGAATTTATCACCGCCTACACCAGCTTCAGGAGACCGGTGAACTGCTGATCTAGTAGATTGCGGCTTAAGTTTAGCTGCCCTCACCCCAACCCCTCTCCCAGGGAGGGAGAGGGGCTCCGATCCGGCTCCCCTTTCCACAATCAAGCTTCTACAACCAGCGCCAAAAGCTCGTTCAGGTTACAGACTTGGGTGTCAGCATGTTCTGGCCAGGGGAATTTCCCAGTGACATCAATGTGGACGGTGGCGGTCCCAGCATTTCGCCCAGCTAGGAGATCAAACACGTAGTCTCCGACCATGACAGCCTGTTCCGGCGGCGCATTCCAGAGCCCCAGGAGATGGTGAATGCCATCGGGCTGGGGCTTGGGGGCACAGCAGTCGCGGCTCAACACATGCTCCGGCTCAAAGAAGGGATGTAGATCGCAGGCTTTGAGGGTTGCGTCAGCACCTGGCTTGGTGTTGCGGGTGAGGATGCCGATTTGCTTGCCCTGGGCCTTGAGGGTGGAGAGCAGGCGATCGCCCCCGGTTGAACTTGGGCTTGTTGGGCAAGGTCAAGTTCAATCTGATGGAGTTTGGCCTGGATGGGGAGCGCGTCAGCCTCCGGCAATTGGTTCAGCGATTCTAGGATGGGCTGCCCCACGGGGAGGCCGAGGCTGGCGCGAATGGCTTCGAAGTCATGCATGGCGACGGTGAGGGTGCCATCCATGTCGAAGATCCAGTGGGTGCGGTGTTTGAGAGCAGAGGTTGGGGTGGGGAGCATCGGGGGCCAGGGGGGTTAGGTGGGAGGGGAGAGGCTTGGAGGGGGCGAGTCGCCAACCCTCAGCCTGCTGGGTG
>JAAUQQ010000276.1 GCA_012032745.1 Synechococcales cyanobacterium RM1_1_8 | reverse complement strand
CCTCGATCACAGCACCGGTCAAGCGACCATAGGCTTGTTTGTAGGAGGTGCTGCCGTAATCCAGGGCCGGATCCACGTTCAGCTCAATGCCATTGCGCCCAGGGCTGAGATGCCGGAGCAAGCTACGGTCGGAGATGCGTGGCAGGTCCAGAGCTGGCAGGGCCAAATCCTGCGGGGCCGGGGCTGGCAGGGCTGCTGGGTGAGGGGCCTGGCTGACCGTTGGCGTTGATCACCGGGGTGACATTGGGGGGAGCATGGCGCGGGGATCTCCTGGACAGTTGAGATTTCGGAAGGATGAGATTTCGGAGGGAGCGGTGGGAATCGGCGAAGGGAGCCAAACGCCGGGAAGCAAGCTGGAGCCTGGCCTGGGGATTTGTACTCAGTCTAGCGACTTTGAACAGTCCGGGCTAGGGGGGGAACTCGGATGGAAGCGGTGAACGGCGGTCAGGGCCTGGACCCAGCCCTGGGCGAGGTCGGCGAGGATGCGATCGCCCTTGTCCCGCGTCGCCACCGTGGCATCTCCCACCACGCCGCTGTGGCTGATGTCGCGGGTGACCCAGGATACCGGCAGCTTGCCCTCCAAGGAGATCAGCCCAGCCTGGAGCCTGTTATCCGGATATTCCGCGATCGCAGCCTCCATCTTCACAGTGTCCGGCAGCAGCGACAGGAGCAGACTGGTCTCCGCATCGCCGCCGTGGATACCCTCTTTTAACTCACGGGGACTGAGTAATTCTTCGACCGAATGGGGGACATTCCAGACAAAGAAGGGAAAAATCCACAAATCGCCATAGCGCTGGTGCAGATCCCGCGCCACGATCTCCAGCACCTGGGGCTGGCCCCCGTGGGCATTGGCGAAGACCAGCTTGCGGAACCCCGCCCGGTAAAGGCTCTCAGCGGTTTCGGTCAGGACGGCCCCGAGGGTGGCGGCGCTGAGGCTGAGGGTGCCGGGGAAATGCCAATGTTCATTGGACTTGCCGATCATCTGGGTGGGCAGGGCGTAGGCGGGAATGGCGGGGTCGAGCTGGGCCAGGGCCTGGCCGAGGATGCCCTGGGCGATGGCGCTATCCACCGCCAGGGGCAGGTGGGGGCCGTGCTGCTCGATCGCCCCCAGGGGCTGCACCAAGACGACATTGGCCTTGTCGGGCAGATCGCGAATCTCCGTCCAGCTCAGGTAGGCAAAATAGCGATCGGGGGGAATAAAGCCTTGGAGCATGGCCGGGGGATCCAGAAACAATCTCCCACCATGATTTCAAAAGAAAGCCTCAATGGTTGTAACGCAATGGAGACCTTAAGATGGTTAGACCTCTGGGTGACCCCAGCGGGCAACCTCGGCGGGTACCCCTGGTGGTCAAGCCTAGGGGTTCGTATTGTCTTAACTATTGGTTGGTTTGGTTATGAGCCCGGACTCTCAAGCTTCCGCCTCCTTCTCCATGGAGGACTTTGAAAAGGCCCTGTCGTCCCAGGAATTTGATTTCCAAGTGGGACAGACGGTGACGGGCAAGATCGCCAGTCACAGCAATGATGGTGCCCTGGTGGACATCGGCGGCAAGTCAGCGGCCTTTTTGCCCCTGGGCGAAGCTTCCCTCAAGAAGGTGATTGACCTGTCCGCAACGCTGCCCGTGGGCGATGAGCGCCAGTTCGTGGTCATCCGCGATCAAAACGAAGATGGCCAGGTGACGATTTCCCTGCGCCGCCGCCTGCTGGATGAGGCCTGGGAGCGCCTGACGGAGCAATCGGCCAATGGCAGCAGCTTCAATGTGCGGGTCAATGGCAGCAACCGAGGCGGGGTGACGGCGGATGTGGAAGGGCTGAAGGGGTTTATTCCGCGATCTCACCTCAACGAAAAAGAAAACCTCGAAGCCTTGATGGGCCAAACCCTGACCGTTAAGTTTCTAGAAGTCAATAAAGAGACCAAAAAGCTGGTGCTGTCGGAGCGTCTGGCGGGCCAGTCCGCCCGCATGGCCGAACTCGAAGAAGGCCAGCTCATTTCCGGCACCATAGCCAGCCTCAAGCCCTTCGGTGCCTTTGTTGCCTTTGGCGGCACCACGGGCCTGTTGCACATCAAGCAAATCAGCGGCGTCTATGTCAAGTCCCTCGAAGCGGTCTTCAAGCCGGGCCAGGCGATCAAGGCCATGATCGTCAACATCGATGAAGGTCGGGGCCGCATTGCCCTCTCGACCAAGGTGTTAGAAAGCTACCCCGGCGAAGTCATCGAAAAGTTCGATGAGGTTCTCGCCAGTGCGGAAGAGCGGGCCGAGCGCGCCCGCAAAAAGCTAGAGGCAGAGGAGCAGGTTTAAACCATGCCCACAACTTGGGAACTCGACTTTTATTCTCGGCCCCTGCTAGATGAAACCGGCAAAAAGCGTTGGGAGGTCGTGATCTGCGAAAGCCCCAGCGATGTGCAAGCCGACCTGGAGCAGAGCTTTCGCTACAGCCAGTTTTTTTCCAGCAAGGCGGTCAATTCGCTGTCGCTGAAGGAAGCCCTGACCGCAGCGATCGCCCAGGCGGGCCAGCCGCCCACCCAGTTGCGCTTCTTCCGCCGCCAGATGAACAACATGATCGTCAAGGCCTGCCAGGACCTGGGCATCCCCGCCAAGCCCAGCCGCCGCACCGTGGCCCTGTCAAGCTGGCTGGACTATCGCTATGCCCAGGTCTATCCCCAGCAAGAAGGCTATCAAGAGACCGCCACCAGCACGGTCAAGTACAGCCAGGAGAGGCCCGTGGCCCTGCCCGATGCCCTGCGCGGCGAGAGCTGGCGCGTGGTCAGCCTAGAGAGCGCTGCGTTCAATGACCTGGCCGAGTGGGAGATCGACTTTGGCGAAGCCTTTGCCCTCACGGGCATGGGGCTGGAGCCCAGCCAGCCCATTCCCGGATTATTGATCTATTCCGCGCGGGCCAAGGCGCTGGCCGCTTGGATGTCAGGCCTGGACCTGGCGTTTTTGACGTTAGACGAGGGCGATCGCCCCGCCCTGGTGTTGGAGACCGGCATGAGCGATCGCTGGCTCCTGGCCGCCCTAACCAAGCCGGAGCGGCTCGCCGAAATCCAACAGTTTGAACAGGCCAAGCAAGCCGCCAACAAAATCCACTTCATCGGCGTGCAACAAACTCCTGAATCCGAGCGCTTCGAGGGCTTCTGGCTGCTGCGCCAACTGGCCCTGGGCTAGGCCTTGCTCCCTCGGCATCTCGATTCACCCAAACCGGCCCCCCAAACCGGACTAGGCTGGGAACTGAATCCCGATCCCCTCGGATCTTCATCGATCCTCTCCCCAATGAAGTCCGTCTATCGCCTCCAGCGCTGGCTCCAGCCCCAGTTCCGGCGTCTGCTCAAGCCCAACCGCCTCGCCGTCCTCGAAGCCTGTCTGATTGGTCTGATCTCTGGACTGGCAGCGGTCCTGCTCAAACAAGGCGCAGTGGAGCTGAACCACTGGCGCTTGCAGAACCCCTTCTCCTGGCCGATCGGGCTGTGGCTGCCCCTGGTGGGCTGTGCCTGCTGTGGAGTCGCGGGCCTGTTGGTGGAACGCTTTGCACCGCAGGCCAAGGGCAGCGGCATTCCCCGCGTCAAAGCCGCCCTCTCCCAGGTGCCCATTGACATGAACCTGCGGGTGGCGGCAGTCAAGCTGGCTGGGACGATGTTGGCCCTGGGCAGTGGCATTCCCCTAGGTCGCCAGGGGCCGACGGTGCAGGTTGGGGCGGCCCTGGCGGGCCAGCTCAGCCGCTGGGTGCCCACCTCCCCGGAACATCGCCGCCAACTGATTGCAGCGGGGGCAGCGGCGGGCCTGGCTTCGGGCTTCAATGCTCCGATCGCCGGGGTGCTGTTTGTCGTCGAAGAATTACTCCAGGATCTCTCCGGGCTGACCCTGGGCACTGCCATCATTGCTTCATTTATCGGTGCCGTGGTCTCCCGCCAGCTCGGGGGCCAGGGCTTGAACATGACCGCCAGCCTGCGGGTGGCCCAGGCCAGCATCTCCCTGCCAGAGATTCCACTGCTGCTGCTGTTGGGGCTGTTGGCGGGGCTGCTGGGGGGACTGTTTAGCCGGGGGATTTTGGCCAGCAGCCGCTTTGCCCGCACCCAGGTCAAGCTCAGCCCGACCATGGCCATGGCGGGGGTGGGGTTGATCTGTGGTGGGGTGCTGGCGCTGTTGCCCGCTGAGTTTCGCGATGCGGAGGGGCTGCAGGGGCTGGTGCTCAGCAGCGGCCTGAGCTGGCAGATGGGGGTCGCCGCCTTTGGGCTCAAGTTTGGCCTGACGCTGTTGGCCTATGGAGCAGGCATTCCGGGGGGGCTGTTTGCCCCCGCCCTGCTGTTGGGCTCTAGCCTGGGCGATTTGTTGGTGCTGGCGGTGGAGGGGCTCAATCGCATTCCAGGCTGGCCGGGGCTGCTGTCGGTGACGATCCATTCGCCTGCAACCTATACCCTGGCAGGCATGGGGGCGTTTTTTTCAGCGGTGACCAAGGGGCCGATTACGGCGATCGTGATTGTGTTTGAAATGACCAATGATTTCAACCTGGTGCTGCCGCTGATGATCGCTGCGATTACAGCCTATGGGGTCTCGGGGCGGCTGGTGCGGGGGTCGATTTATAACCATTTGCTGGCCCTCGATGGCATTGCCCTGGATGCCCCGGCCCCTGGCCAAAGTCCCTGGGAGGTGATTACGGCGGCCCAGGTGATGGAGCCCAAGGTGGAAACCCTGGAGCGGGACTTGCCCCTGTACCGGGTGACCCAGGTGTTCAAGCGCTCCCACCATCGGGGCTTTCCGGTGGTGGATGAGCTGGGGCGGCTGGTGGGGATTGTGACGAGATCGGACCTGACCTCGCCCCAGGCCCTGGAGCTGCCAGCGGAGACGCCCCTGGGGGAGGTGATGATGGCCCAGCCGGTGACGGTGCCGCCGGAGGCAACCCTGGCGACGGTGCTGTATCTGCTCAATCGCTATAAGATCAGCCGTTTGCCGGTGACGGAGGGATCCCGACTGGTGGGCATTATTACCCGCGCCGATATTATTCGAGCGGAGTCAGAACATGTGGAGGGGACAGCGGATCAGCGGCGGGATCCCTCCTACTGTGTGTATATGACGCGATCGCCCAGCACCGGTCAAGGTCGCCTGCTGCTGCCCCTGGCCAACCCCCACACCGCGCCGACGCTGATGCAAATGGGGGCGGCGATCGCCCGCCACCACCGCTACGAGCTGGAATGTGTCCAGATCATCACCATCCCCCGCCATCGGGATCCCGTAGAAACCGAAGTCTTTAGCGAAGGCCGACGCCATCTGCTCAAACAGGCCCAGGCCCTGGCCCAGGATTGGCAGATTCCGGTCCACACCCAAATTCGCGTCGGCCATGATGTGGGGGCGGTGATTTTGGAAGTGATTCGCGATCGCCGCATCGACCTCACCCTGGTCGGCTGGCGGGGCCAATCCTCCGCCCCGGAGCGCATTTTCAACGATGTCTTGGATCAGCTCATCCGCCAGGCCCCCTGCGAGCTGATGCTGGTTAAGCTGGGCAAAAACTTCCAACAACCCAGAACCGCCCGCCACCCCTACCCCTCCCTGCTGGCGCGGCTACACCTCAATCGCTGGCTGATTCCCGCCTCGGGCGGCCCCAACAGCCGCCAAGCCCTGACGCGCCTGCCCGCCCTGATTGCCCTCAGCGGCACCCCCTGCATCCAGCTCTGCCAGGTCTCCCACCCCCAGGGCGATCGCCGCCTCTCCCCAGACCAGTTGGAACACCAAGCCTTGGCGCTCCAAGCCCAAGTCTCCTGTGAGGTGACCACCACCCAGCTCTGTGCAGCGGGGGTGGCCGAGGCGATCGTCGATCTCGCGGACAAAGATCAATGTGATGTGATTGTGCTGGGGGCCAGCCGGGAGAGCCTGTTGCAGCAGGTGATCAAGGGCAATGTGCCGGAGGCGATCGCCCGCCAAAGCCATTGCACGGTCATTTTGGTGCGCGGGCCGTTGTGAGGGGGGAGAGGGGGAGAGAGGGAGGTGGGGCGGGGAATTAACGGCTCAGGCGTTGCCGATGGGTCCGCCTAGGGTTAAGCGCAGCAGGGAGGGCACCAAAATTAGCAAGAACAGCGCCAGACCCACGGTGCAGGCATAGCTCATTTCAAATTTGCCAAAGGCCAGGTCATAGACGTAATAGACCATAGTCTTGGTGCTGTCGCTCGGCCCGCCCCCCGGAGCCATTACATAGATTTCCTCGAAGACCTTCGCTGCTGAGATCGATGAAATCACCGCCACCAGCAATACATAAGGTCGCATCAAGGGCAGCGTAATATCCCAATGCTTGACCCAGCCATCGGAGCCATCGATCGCCGCTGCCTCGTACAAGTCCCCCGGAATCGCCTGGAGCCCCGCCAAATAGACCACCATGTAGTAGCCCAGCCCCTTCCAGACCGTCACCGCCATGATGCTAAACAGCGCCAGCTTGGGGCTGGTCAGCCAGGGAATGGGAAAAATTGCCTGGGCCAGGGCTCCCTGGCCCAGCAGGCTCTGGCCTAGCTGATTGAACAGACCATTTTCCGTATAGAGCCAGCGCCAGGTGATCCCCGCTACCACTACTGAGATCACGACGGGAGCGTAGTAGGCCAACCGAAACCAGTGGATGCCCCGCAGCTTGCGGTTGACCAGAATCGCCAGACCCAGGGGCAGGGTCACCAGCAGCGGCACCACACAGGCCAGATAGAGCACCGTGTTCCAGAGGGCCTTCCAAAACACCGGGTCTCGCCACAGCCGTTGAAAATTGGCAAAATCATTCCAGCGCGGCGGACTCAGCAGGTCGTAGTCCGTGAAGCTGTAATAGAACGCCTGTAATGCTGGCCCAAATACCGTCACGGTCAAGATCGCTAGCGCGGGCAGTAGGAAGAGGTAGGGGGTCGCTGGGGAGGAGCGATTCATGGATGGGTGGGCT
>JAAUQQ010000002.1 GCA_012032745.1 Synechococcales cyanobacterium RM1_1_8 | reverse complement strand
GATGTCACCATCGGCGCAGGCTCCACCCTGACCCACGGATGTGCCTTCCCAATCCCCTGGCCGTGGCCCGCAGCCGCCAGGTGGTCAAGCCGGGCTGGCATGCAAAAACTGGCCCCTCCCCAAGCGCTGGGCTTGGAACCGAATCCTCTGAGTCCGCTGCCAATAACCCTGAGGTCAAGTTGTGAACCGAGATCTGCCCCCAGACCAGGCCCCAAACCAGGCCCCAAACCAGGCCCGAACAACCCTCAGCTTTTTGGCCAAGCTGTTGGTGATCTCCGGGGCGATTTCCTATGGCCTCAAGTTTGGGGGACCGCTGCTGTCAATTCCTGCCACGACTGGCGTCGCCCTGGGGATTGTGTTGCTGCCTCCCCTGGGGATGGCGCTGGTGCTGCTGCGTCGTGGGTTTTGATTGAACACTCAGATTTGATCAGTTGGGCTGTTGTCGCGCTCAGTCGGGCTGCTGTAGCTCTTGGATGCGATCGCTCAAACCACCAAAGCGCGATGCGGGCCGGGCGCGCCCCGCTGCCGCCCAAGCCTGCAACGCTTCGATCTGATCCTGAGCGGTGCGGGCCAGGGGCACAATTTGGCTGGCGGCCTCTAGGACATCATCGGTCTGGAAGTCACGGTTTTGGCTAAAACCCAGGTGCATGGCCTCGACCAGGGTCTGTTCGATCTCCGCTCCAGAAAAGTCCGGGGTCTCATAGGCGAGGCGCTCCAGGTCGTAGGCCTTGAGGTTGTGGGGCCGCAGCCGCGACAGGTGCACTTCAAAAATGGCCTGGCGCTCCTGGCGGTTGGGCAGGCCGACAAAAAACAGTTCATCGAAGCGCCCCTTGCGCAGCAGCTCGGCGGGCAGGGTTTGGATATTGTTGGCGGTGGCGACGACGAAAACGGGGCTCTGTTTTTCCGCCAGCCAGGTCAAAAAGGTGCCAAAGACGCGGTTGGTGGTGCCGGAATCGCCCCGGCCATCCAGGCCCGAAAAGGCTTTGTCAATTTCATCGATCCAGAGGATGCAGGGCGACAGAGCCTCGGCAATCTGAATCATTTGGCGGGTGCGGGATTCTGATTCGCCCACCAGGCCCGCGAACAGGCGGCCCACATCCAGCCGCAGCAGGGGCAGGTGCCAATGGTGGGCGATCGCCTTGGCTGTCAAGGATTTTCCCGTGCCCTGAATGCCCGCCAGCAGCAGCCCTCGGGGATGGGGCAGACCATACTGGCGCGCTTCTCAGAAAAGGCATCGCCCCGGCGCAGCAGCCAATCCTTGAGGTTGTCGAGGCCGCCGATATCGGTGATCTGCTCGCTGGTGGGATAGAAATCCAGGATTTGAGTCTGGCGAATGGTTTGACGCTTTTCCTCCAGGACCAAGTCGAGATCGTTGGGGTTGATTTCGCCATGGGTGGCGATCGCCCGCGCCAGCACCCGCCGAATCCGCTCCAGGCTCAGACCCTGGCAAGAGCGCACCAAGTTGTCCAGATTTCGCTCATCTAGGCTTTGTCCCGTCGCCCCCAGCAGTCGCTCCAGCTCGGCCTTGATCTCCTGGACCTTGGGCAGGGGAAACTCCAGCACCGTCACCACTTCGCTCAGCTCCCCCGGCAGGCTCAGCTCCGCAGCGGTGATCACAATATTCTTGGGCTGGGACTTGAACAACCGGCCCAGGTTGCGCAGCTTGCGGGCCACGGCCACATCTTCGAGGAATCGATGGAAATCCCTCAAAATCGCGATTACCGGCGTCCCCGTCGGCAGTTTTTCCAAATGTTCTAGGGCCTGGAGCGGGTTGCGCACCGCCACGCCTTGATCGTTGGCGTTGCCCCGGTAGCCATCGACAAAGTCCCAGGTGTAGAGCGCGCGGTTGCCTAGGTTTTTTGCGGCAGTGGCGATCGCTCCCTCCAAGCGTTCCTCTTCCGGTGTGGGCACGTAGAGGATCGGGTAACGCGCCCGCAACATCAGCTCAAACTCTTGCTGGAAGGACATATTGCAGGGATGACTCGATGGCTGGGAAAATGGAACGGCTAGAAAAACGGAACGACCAGCGCCATGGATCTACGACGGTAGCTGCTGTTTGAGCTGGGCTAGGGCGGCCCAGCGGTGGTCAATGGCAGGCTCGCTCGGCTGAGCAACTTCTGTTTCCACCAAGATGCCATCGCAGTCCAGATCGCAGAGCTGCTGGGGCGGAATGGCCAAACAGAGCTGTTCATAGAGCCACTGGGCCGGGTCGAAGCTCCCCCGAGGGGAAATGCGCTCCACCAAGTCCTCAAACTCAATTTCGCGCTCCAGGGCATCCCCTGGACCCAGATCCTCCGCTTCCTCTAGCCAAATGATTTCCGTCGTGTCCAAGGCAATGCGGTGGTTGTATTGGTTGAGGCAGCGATCGCAGCCCAAAGTCACAATCGCGGTGGCCTGGGCGCTGACCTCCAAAAACGTGCCCTTGTGGTGGAGCTGAATCTCGCCCTGCACCGGCATCAGCGTCTCTAGGCCGGGCAAATGATCCTTGACCAGGATGGTCAGGCATTTTTCTGGAATCTGGAGCAGTTGGAGCACCGGAACCAGGCCCAGGGGCGGTTTTGCCGAGGGCGGCTTCGCCACGGGCAGTTTTGAAGGATCATTCATGGTTAGTGACTCCTCAATCAAATGGACCGAAACCAGCAGATCAAAACCATCATCCCAGCAGCCCTGTCCTGCCAGCCCCACAAGCCAGTCCCAATCGCTAGGGCCAGAGACCACAGTCCCAGAGGCTAACTCTCCGGTTCCCCAGGGGCGCGGGGCTGAACCACCAAGCGGCGATCGGGCTCTTTGCCCCGACTAAAGGTTTCCATCAGGGGAAACATCGCCTTGAGCAAGGTGTGGACTTCGCGGCGCTCGGCGGAGGACAGCCCGCAGATCTCCTGCTCCTGGCCAGACTGCTGCACGGTGGCGGCGGCTTCGGTGACGAGCTGCTTGAGTTCCTCGCGGCGGCGATCGCGATAGCCATCAATATCCACCACAAAGGCGCGCTGGGTCTCGCGGTCCGCCTTAAAATTCAGCTCCAGGCTCGCCAAATACTGAATCGCGTCCAACACCTCCCCCTGCTCGCCAATCAGCAGTGCCACCTCCTCGGGGGAGAGCTGGGAACCATCAATCGTCAACCAAGCCACCGCCTCCTCCACCGCCTGCCCTTCTACATGTTCATGGGACAGGGGCTCGACGATATCTGCCTGGACGGAAGCCTGAAAGCCGCTCAAATCCAAGAGCCGCTCTAGCCATTGGCTACCTTGGTCAAGGTGGGATTGGAGGGCTGAGCTCACGGTCATTGTCCTCGCAGAGATGGGTCTGGGCAAGTGCTTCTGGGCAAGTGCTTCTGGGCGGCTTGAGCTTGGGAGGGGTTGGGCTACTTGTTGCGCTTCTTGGTTCTTTTCTTGACGATAGCCTTGGGATTCGCAGGGGTGCTCTTGACCGGCGTGGCTTCCACATCCACCGTTTTCATCTTGGCCTTGCCACCCTTCGGCTCAAAGGCCATGCGGTTGACCGCTGCATCTTCCTTGCGGGTCTGGTCATCGAGCAGCTTCTGGATGTTGTCCGGCAGCGGCTCACGCATCAGGAAGAAGGTCTGCACCGTCTGGAAAATGTTGGCAATCACCATGTACATCAACACCCCAGCCGGTAGGGGGAAGAACAGGAACATACCCGAAAACAGAACCGGCGTGACCTTGGTGATGGTCTCTTGCTGAGCCTGTTGGGCCGTGGGCTCTCCCTCGGTCTTGTTGCCCTGGCTGGTGAGCTGCTGGCTCGCGAACAGGCTGACCCCAAAGGCAGCCACCATGGCGATGATGTCCCAGTTGATGCTGCCATCTGGGTTGGTGGCACCGACGCGGCCCAGGGCCTTGATGAACAGGAAGCCACGGTTGGCGGCGAGCCCAGGCACCGTGCCCTGGAGCGTTGCATCCCCAGGTTGGAGCGCGGTGATCGTCCCATCGGGGGAGATGGAAATCACCTCATCTCCCTTGGTGATGCTCCACTGGGGCGTCAGATCCGCATCCTTATAGTTGGCGACTAGCTCCGTTAAGGACTCACCCTCAAGGGTCTTGAATTCAATGGCAACTTTGTCCCCCACGGCCAAGCGGTTGCCACTGGGGATGACCGCCGCGATCTTGGTGTGGTGATCGTCGGAAAAATAGATGTTTTGGGGCTTGGTTGCGAAGGCAACGGGCTGGAGCTGTTCAATCTTGTCCTGGGGCAGCACCTGGACATTGGCGGTGTAGTTGATGTCCGAGAATGGCGAGCCCCGCAGCGTCGCGAACAGGGCGAACAGAATTGGCATCTGGAACAGCACGGGCAGGCAGCCCGCCAGGGGGTTGCCGAACTCCTTGAAAATTTTGCCCAGTTCTTCCTGCTGCTTGGTGGGGTCGTCTTTGTAGCGCTCTTTGACCTCTTTCTGGCGCTCCTGCATGAGGGGATTGACTACCTTCATGCGCCGGGCGCTGCGAATGGATCCAGCGCTGAGGGGGAAGACAGCGGTCCGCACCACTAGGGTTAGCGCGACGATCGCCAGTCCATAGCTAGGCACCAATCCATAGAAAAAATCTAGGATGGGCAGCATTACGTTGTTCGAGAGAAAGCCAATGCCGAAATCCATTCGCCTGCCGTTGCGCCTCTACAGTTTTACGATTGCCGGGTTCTAGGGTAGACCCACGCCCGAACCGGCCCGGCCGCCAAGGGCAACCCAGGCTAGACCTCAGACAGTTTGAAGGTTGGGCCTGCAAGCTGCACCCCAACCCACCCCCAGCAAACCCCTTCTATCTTAGTCGCTCTCGGAGCTGTTCCATGGGCGGAACGCCGCCATTGAACCGATCCTCATAATTGCGGCCATCGGGTCGGGCCTCGGGCAGGGTCGCACCGGAGTTAAGCCTTGGACTTCTTCTCAGCTTTGCGCTCTGCTTTTTTGCTGGCGATGCGATCGTTGATGTAGTCCTCAACCTCGCGGAATTTGGGCACCGCGCGCATTTCGATGCGGGAGCCATCGTTGAGCGTGACCACCATGTCGCCCCAAAGGCCAACGCCCCGAGGAATGGCGACGACCTTACGGATTTCGTTGTAGATAAATTCATACTTGTCCCGCCCCATCCAGCCCCCGGTGATGGAGATGCGTCGATTGGAAATGCGGTAGCGCAGCCAGAGGGCTCGGACGATCGCACCCACGGCCAGGGGCAAGCCAATGATGGTTAAGCCAATCAGCAGGTTGAGGAGCAGTTCGCCCCGGTGGGGGCCTCCCTCATAGAAAATATCTTCTTTAATGCCCATGGATGGCCTCGGCGTTTATGAGTAATGTTTCTAATTCTTGCAAAAAATTGTAATAATCGCACGCCACTGCGCCGGGCTTGAGGGTGATCACCAGGAGTTGATCGGGGGCGAGGCGGGGCAAGAGTTGCTGGAGGGCAGCCTGCACTTGGCGGCGCAGGCGGTTGCGCACAACGGCGCGTTTGCTGACTTGACGCTGACGACCACGGCCATGCGGCTGGGGGAAGAGGTCGCCGCTGGGGGGGAGGGCGGGGGGAATGGGTTTGGGCTGGGGTTTGGGCTGGGGTGGGGCCGGGGTTTCATCCCCTACTTTTGGCCCAGTCTTAAGCCCAGCCTGGGCCAGCTTGGGTTTGGGGGCGGGCGGTTGCGATCGCCCTTGGGGGGCCACCCGCAGAAGCAAATGCTTGCCGCTCCAGCGCTGTCCCCGGCGATAGACCAGTGAAAATTCCTGGCGCGCTCTTAGTCGATAGGGCTTAGGAAGCGCCACCGTTCTCCTTCTTGTTGGTCAGCGTTTTTTGTTGGCCATGGCTTGCCTTTGGATCCATTGTCGATTTTCGTTGGATGCAAGAAACAGGGCGCAGAACCTGGGTCTGCGCCCCCAATGCTGATACTCCAATGCCAACAACCGAGCTTGCTAGACCGCGAGGCGGGCGCGGCCTTTCTTGCGGCGGGCCTTGAGCACATTCGAGCCCGTGCGGCTGCGGCTGCGGGCTCGGAAGCCAGAGGTGCGCTTCTGCTTGCGTTTGGTTCCACCTAGGGTGCGTTGGGTCATGGCCTAGCTCCGGCAAATTCTATAAGTCACAGTCCGCCATCCTAGCAGCTTGGGCCTAGGCTTGTCACGGCCCAGCCTAAAGTGCAGGCCCAAATTACAGGCCCAATTGCAGGCCAACGGTACAGGCCCAAGCCATGCCAAAGTTCAGGGTCGGTGTCAAAGTCATAGGGAGGGCTCAAACCAGGTCGGGAATCTGTTTCCCCTGTGCCCCTGTAAAAGTTCTTGTCCCTGTCCCCCATCGCCCTATGTCCCTTTTAAGTTCCCCAGCTTTAAGTTCCCCAGCGAGCCCTAGCGCGATCGCTCCTTCCTCCACCCCCTCGCTCCTGAACCACTATCAACAGGTGCGAGCCTGGAGCGATCGCTCTGCCGCCCCCTAGAAACTGAGGATTACGCCATCCAAACCATGGCCGATGTCAGCCCGCCGAAATGGCATTTGGCCCATGTGAGCTGGTTCTTTGAAACCTTCTTGCTGGGGAAGCATTGGCCCGGCTATCGGCCTTTTCACCCTGACTATAACTATTGTTTTAATTCTTACTATGAGGCCTTGGGCGATCGCCATCCCCGGCCCCAGCGCGGCCTGCTGTCCCGCCCCACCGTGAGAGACATCTACGCCTACCGCCAGGCGGTGGATGAAGCCATGGCCCAGCTGATCGTCCAGGAGCAGGGCAACGCTGCGGTGGAAGCCCTGGTGGTGCTCGGGCTGCACCATGAGCAGCAGCACCAGGAACTGTTGCTGATGGATATCAAACATATCTTGGCCACCAATCCGCTGCGGCCCGTCTATCGAGCAGATTTGGCAGTGCCGGATTTGGCAGCCCCAGATTTGGCAGCCCCAGATTTAGCAGCTCCGGGTTCAGCAGCCCCCAGCGCCGCCCCGGCTCATTCCAGCCTGGGCTATCAATCATTCTCTGGGGGCTTAGTCGAAATTGGGTTAGACCTGGGAGCGCTCCCACTGGACCAGTTTGAAGGCTTTGCCTTTGACAATGAAGGCCCGCGCCACCGCGTCTATTTAGAGGATTTTTCCCTGGCCGATCGCTTGGTGACCAACGGCGAATATTTGGAATTCATCGAAGCGGGGGGCTACCGCCAGCCCCAGCACTGGCTGGCGGAGGGCTGGGCTAAGGTGCAGCAGCAGGGCTGGAGCGCGCCGCTCTATTGGGAGCAGCGCCAGGGGAGCTGGTGGGTCATGACCCTGGGCGGCCTGCGAGTGATGAATCCCGCCGAGCCGGTCTGCCATGTCAGCGGCTATGAAGCCGATGCCTTTGCCCGCTGGGCCGGACAGCGGCTGCCCACGGAGGCGGAATGGGAGCGGGCCGCCTCCATCAGCCTGGGGCCAGCAGACTTCCAGCAGGGCAATTTTGTCGAGCAGGATCTGCTCCATCCCCGGCCTGCCCCTGGGGGAACCGGCCTGCGGCAGTTACTGGGCGATGTCTGGGAATGGACCCAGAGCAGCTATGGTCCCTATCCGGGTTACCGCCCAGCAGCGGGGGCGATCGGGGAATATAACGGCAAGTTCATGTGCAACCAACTGGTGTTGCGAGGTGGATCCTGTGCCACCGCCCATAGCCATATCCGCTCCAGCTACCGCAATTTCTTTCCCCCTGAGGCGCGCTGGCTGTTCGGTGGCATTCGCTTGGCCCGTTAGGGTGGGGTGAGGTGGGGCGATCGCCATTTGTTCGAGGCTAGGGCATAAAGCTAGGCTGGTGGGGGGCGATCGCGTCGCTCGCTCCCCCAGGGTCAATCCCTTGATCGCCCACTCCCTTGATCACCCAGTCCCTTCATCATCTTGTCTGACATGCCCGCTACGCTTGCATCAACCCTGCCCGAGATTCAGCCCGAGAGCTCACCCGAGAGCCCACCCGCCGGGGGGCAGGACAACGCCTATCCGTCGTCAGACAATTTCTACCTGTCAGACCAGGTTTACGTCTTCGACCTGCACCCGGTCGAAGAAGATTTCCGCCAAACCGTCATGCAAGGGCTGAGGCAACAGCCCAAAGCCTTTCCCGCCAAATGCCTCTACGACCAGCGGGGAGCCGAGCTGTTTGTCCAAATCACCCAGCAGCCCGAATATTATCCCACCCGCACCGAACTCAAGATTTTGGCGGACCACGGTGAAGAAATTGCCGCCCACCTGGCCGATGGCGTCCTGGTGGAATATGGCAGTGGCAGCAGCAAAAAGTCCGCACGCTGCTGGATGCCGTGATTCAGGCCCAGCGACCGCTGCCTGCCTATGTGGCCCTGGATATCTCCAAGCAGCACCTAATTGACTCCTGCTGCCAGATCGCCAACTACTACGGTCCCCCTCCGGCTGACGAGGCTGCCACTGGTCTTCAAGCTGGCCCCCAAACTGGCCTGACCACCATCGCCATCTGCGCCGACTACACCCTGCCCCTGGCGCTGCCACCGCTGGAAGCGCTGGCGGGTAAAGCGCGCACGGCCTTTTTCCCCGGCTCCACCATTGGCAATCTCCAGCCCCAGGAGGCCGTAGCATTCCTGGGCAACATCGCCCAGCTTGTGGGGCCGGGCGGCGGCCTGCTGATTGGCGTGGATCTCCAGAAGGATCAGGCCGTGTTAGAAGCGGCTTACGACGATGCCGCCGGGGTCTCAGCGGCCTTCGCCCTCAATCTGCTCCAGCGCACCAACCGGGAACTGGCGGCGGATTTTGACCTGGCACAATTTCGCTACCGGGCACTCTATAACTCGGCGGTGGGGCGCATTGAGATGTATGTCGAAAGCTTGCAGGACCAAGTGGTGACCGTGGCGGGGGAAGCGATCGCCTTCCAAGCCGGGGAACGCCTCCTGACCGAGCATTCCTACAAATACAGCCCCCAAGGCTTTGCCGCCCTGGTGGCCCAGGCGGGATTTACAACCCAGGCCAGTTGGCAGGATGACCAAGGGCTGTTCTTGGTCAGCTACTGCCAGGTTCAACCCGCCTTGGCCTAGGGGGCATGGACTGCGTTGAATCAGGCTATGGAGTCCTGGACTTTCGTGTAGCATAGGGCTGCACTTCGTTCTTCCCCCACCCATGCGTGTCTCTGGCTGCATCCGGGTTTTCCTCGGCATTTTCATCACCCTGGCGCTGATCGCCGCCGGGGCCTATGCCGTGGCGAATCACTACCTGGAGAAATATGGCGCGACGCCGGAAAAACCGATCTTTCCGGAGGAGCAGGGCGTTGCCTTTTCTCCAATGCAAACCCGTGCCCCAGAGCCAGCCCCCGGCGAGGCTGCCCCATCGCCTGCCGCTGAGGCCAAGCCCAGCCCCACTCCAAAACCTGCCCCGGCGGGAGAGCTGGCCCTGGTCACCTGGCCCGAGGGGCTGATCGTGCGCACTTCCGCCGATCTGGATGGCGAACAGGTGGGGGGCATTGAATACAAACGGGAGGTCTATTTACTGGAAACCAGTTCAGACCAAGCCTGGCAAAAGATCAAAGTGGCCAATGGCGATCTGGAAGGCTGGGTCAAGGGAGGCAATCTGGAGTTGGTTCAGGAGAGCAATTAAGACAGAGTAATCTTTCGCAAGAGAATGTAAAGAAAACTCGCCAAATATCACGGCTCATCTCAGATTGCGCCTGGACCTGCGGTTGGGTCAGAACGCAGTGATAGGTTGGAAGTCAACCCATACAATCACGCATCTGGCAGGCCAAAAAGCATGTATCACAAAAAATCAAATTCTGACCTAGTGGGCGAAGCCATTATTGCCGCCGCCGGTGCTGGGGTTGCTACGACCTTTGCCGTTGCTCGGGGTCAGAGCCCAATTGTGGGGCTGGGTATTACTGCCTTTGCCGCGATCGCCGCTATTGTCATCAACCGGCTGTTCTAGTCCCGCCGCTGTTCTAGTCCCGCCGCTGTTCCTAGCCCGCCCCGACAGCATCGAACCTCAAGACCTCATGTAACGCCAAGACCTTGCAGCCCACGGCATCAAGCCATGATGCAAGGTCTGTGGCGTAACGCTGCAAACCTGGCAGCGCTGCCCTAGCTTTCCGCCGCCAGCTCAGCCAGCATCGTCTGCTGGTCCTTGGTGATGCAAGATTGCAGAATCGGCTCGATGTCGCCCACCAAAACATTGCTCAGCGGGAAGTTTTGGCCCAGGCGATGGTCGGTAACGCGATTGTCTTTGTAGTTATAGGTGCGAATCTTTTCTGAGCGGGAGCCTGTGCCCACCTGGGACAGGCGCTTGGAGCGCTCTTCCGCCTGCTGGGCTTCGAGCTTGATTTCATAGAGCTTCGATCGCAAAATCTGCATGGCCCGCTCGCGGTTTTGCAATTGCGATCGCTCCTCCGTGCAAAACACCCGAATGCCCGTGGGTTTGTGGATCAAGTCCACCGCCGTTTCCACCTTGTTGACGTTCTGGCCCCCAGCACCGCCGGAGCGAGCAGTCTTCATTTCGATTTCCTTCGGATCAATCTGAATCTCCACCTCATCCACCTCCGGCATCACCGCCACCGTTGCCGTGGAGGTGTGGACTCTGCCGCTGGTCTCGGTGGCGGGAACCCGCTGGACGCGGTGGACGCCCGCTTCATATTTGAGCTTGCTAAAAACCTGCTCCCCTGTGACCTCCATGATCACCTCTTTGAAGCCGCCCATTTCTCCCTTGGACTCGCTCACGGGTTTGACTTTCCAACCCTGGGTGCTGGCATAGCGGCTGTACAGCTCCAGTAGATCTCCCGCCCAGATGCTGGCCTCATCGCCCCCAGCTCCGGCACGAATCTCCAACATGATGTTCTTGTCGTCCATCGGGTCGCGCGGCAGCAGCAAAACCTTGAGGCGATCTTCCAGCTCGGGAACCTTGTCCTGAAGCTCCGCCACCTCCAGCTCAGCCATTTCCCTCATCTCGGGATCGCTGGCGGCTTCCTTGAGAATCTGCTTGGCTTCATCCAGCTCAGCCTGGGTCTGCTTCCACTGCTCATAGGTGGTCACCACTTCTTCCAGGGCGGAGCGAGATTTGGCGACGCGCTGAAACTCACCCGGTTCGCTGGCGACATCGGGGTCTGCCATTCTGCGGGTGAGTTCGTGGAACGTCTGTTCAACAGACTTGAGTTTGTCCAACAGGTAGGCTTCAGCCATGGCCGATGACCTCGCAACGAAGGGAATAGCTGGGGGGAAAGTCCCTGACCCGAGCGAGCTTGACCGATGTTGGTGCAAGGCTGGGTCAGGGGTGGGGCGATCGCGCCCCCGCTAACCTTCCGCAGCAGTATCCTTAGCGGCCTCGCTGGTCATGCCATATTTGCGCATGAACCGCTCCACCCGACCCTCGGTGTCAATGATCTTCTGGGTGCCGGTATAAAACGGGTGGTTGCCGGACCAAACGTCCACGTTCAGCTCAGGCTGGGTTGAACCCACGGTCATCACGACCTCGCCGTTGCAGTAGACCTTTGCTTCGGGATACCACTCGGGATGGATGTCTTTCTTGGCCATGGTTCCATTACTCCTAAAGGGTGACGCTCAAATGGATGACGATCAAAACAAAACGGAGGAAGGGGCGATCGCGCCCTGGTGCAATGGGGGTGCAATGGGATTCACAACGATCTTCCCCACCGCGACCTACTCACCAGCCCAAGCCAGCCCAAGCCAGCCCAGACCAGGAGCCGAAAAAACTAACGCTTCGAGAACTGAGGAGCCTTCCGGGCCTTGCGCAGACCGTACTTCTTGCGCTCCACCGCACGGGCATCGCGGGTCAAATAGCCCTCAATTTTGAGCGGCTTACGATTTTCGGGATCCAGTTCGCACAGGGCACGGGCTACGCCCAGCTTAATCGCATCGGATTGTCCGGTCAGGCCACCGCCATGGACATTGACCAGGATGTCATACTCACCCTCTAGGCCCAGGGTTTCCAGGGGAGCCTTGGTCGCAGACAGGTAGCCGGGGTTGTACTGGAGATAATTTTCGCCATCCCGCTTGTTGATCGTCAGCTTCCCAGAACCGGGAACCAGACGCACGCGAGCGACGGAGGTTTTACGACGGCCCGTGCCCCAATAGACGGCGCGGCTGGATTGATCGGTAGCAGCCATTTAGTTCTGGTCTCCAGGGATAGTGTTGATGGTCAGGGTTTGGGGATTTTGAGCCGCATGGGGATGCTCGGGGCCTGCATAGACCTTGAGCTTGCGGAAGAGCTGGCGACCCAGGCGGGTCTTGGGCAACATGCCCCGAATGGCCTGCTCCAAGATGCGCTCCGGCAACCGGACTTGCAGCTTCTCAAAGGTTTCGGTCTTCATGCCGCCGGGGCGGCCAGAGTGGCGACGATAGAGCTTTTGCTGGGGCTTGCGGCCCGTGACGCGGATTTTGTCGGCATTGATGATCACAACAAAATCCCCCGTATCCAGGTGGGGAGTATAGGTGGGCTTGTTTTTGCCCCGCAGGACCGTGGCCACTTCCGTCGAGAGACGGCCTAGGCGCTGGTCCGCTGCATCAACGACGTACCACTGCTTCTCAATTTCGCTTTGGGGCGGGACATGGGTCTTGTTCATGACGGTTCAGGCTGACGGTGATTCAAGCTAACGGTGATTCTAAAATTAGAGAATTCTCAAGTCGGAGGATTCTAAAACTAGAGGAAACTCGCGGCTGGGAACAATGTCCCAATCGATGAGCGGAAGGAGTTTGAGGGTTTCAGGCCGATGGGCCGAGGCAATCGAGCCAAGACCGTCAGCACAGAAAAAAACTAGCCCGGCGCGAAACTGCCGTGGTAAGTCAGGGATGTCGCTGCTGCCTAGCTGTGGGGCTAAGCTCTGCGGACTAGCCGTTTGTACTAGCCGCTTAAACTAGCTGTGTCACCTAGCTGTTCCCAGAACGGCTGTTCCCAGAATGGCTGTTCCCAAAATGGGAACCGGCGGGCAGCACGAACAACGGTTGTGTATTGTACCAAGAACCCGGCGGGAATGGCGATTCCGGGTAGCCGACCCGCAGGAGACAGAGGCCCTTGGCCGGGGCAGAATGCTTGACCAAGTCGCGGCGTTGTTGCCGCCAAATCGCCTCAAACGCTTCCAGGCTCAACGTTCCCTCTCCAACGCGCACCAGCATCCCCACCAGCAGACGCACCATGCCGTAGAGAAAACCTTTCGCCTGGAGTTCGACTTCCAGCATCGGCCCCCGACGCTGGCATTGGACCGCCTGGAGCTCGACCCAGGCGTGGGGACGGTCGGAACCGGCCCGCTCAAAGGCAGAGAGATCATGCTGGCCCACCAGGGGCTCCAGGGCTGCCAGCATGGCGGTTTCATCCAGGGGAGCTTGGTAGTAATGCCAAGTCTGGGTTGCCAGGAAGAGGTTGGGGCAGGGATCGGTGTAGAAGCTGTAGCGGTAGCGCCGGTAGGTGGCTGAGAAGCGGGCATGCCAGTCGGGGGGGACGGGCGCTGAGGCGCGAACCAGCAGATCGTTCGGTAGCCGACCATTTAGGACTTTCATCCAGCGCTGGGCTGGGATCGGCCCGACGCTATCGAAATGGGCCACCTGTCCCGCAGCATGGACGCCGCTGTCGGTGCGGCCCGCACAGTGAACGGTGACCGTTTCCCCGGTGATTGACTGAATCGTCTCTTCCAAGACGGATTGGACGGTTCGCCCCTGGCGCTGGCGCTGCCATCCCCAGAAGTCTGTGCCGAGGTACTGGATCAACAGGGCGATGCGCTGGAATTGGGGCTGGGCTAGATCGGAGCTGGAGCCACCGCCTGAGTAGGGTGCCATCGGGGCCGGAGCCATCAAGGATCGGTGTGCTTAGACCAGTTCGATGATGGCCATTTCGGAGTTGTCGCCGCGACGGGGGACGGTGCGCAGGATGCGGGTATAGCCGCCCGCGCGATCGCCATAGCGATCGGCTGCCGAAGCAAAGATGGCATGGACCAACTGCTTATCATAGACATAGGCCATGGCGCGGCGGCGGGCAGGCAGACTGCCTTCCTTGGCCAGGGTGATAATCCGCTCCACTTCCGAGCGCACAGCCTTGGCGCGGGCTCGTGTGGTTTTCACCTGGCCTTCGCGCAGCAGGCTGGTGGTCAGGGCGCGCAGGAGCGCCTTGCGCTGGTCAGCAGGCAGGCCTAAATGGGGGGTTCTACAACGATGTCGCATGGGGGGACGGTCCTTCTCCCTAGGGTGATTTGAATAGTTGGGTTGGGGGGGAATTCGCCACACCGAGCCCTGCAGGAAGCAAGGCCCAGGGGCCAAGGCCCGAACAAGCGAGCTGCTGAACGCTCGGGCGATTTGGGGCCCTAGCCGTTGTGCTTCGATTGGGGCAGGGTGATGCCTAGGCGCTGCTGCAAGGCTTCCACCACTTCTTCGGCAGATTTCTGGCCGAAGTTTTTGATCTCCAACAGGTCTTCCTGGCTGTAGTCCAGCAGGTCGGCCACGGTGTTGATCTGGGCGCGCTTGAGGCAGTTGTAGGCTCGCACGGAGAGCTGTAGCTCTTCGATCGGCACCTGGCTCTCGGGGCGCTCCTGGGGCTCTTCTTCGCCGGGGGCCTCAAAGTTGATTTCCCGCAGCGGTTGAATAGCTCAACCAACTTGTTGGAGGCTTCGCTCAGGGCCTCCTGGGGGGTGAGGCTGCCGTTGGTCCAGATCTCCAGGGTGACGCGATCGGTTTCATCGTTCTCCAGGGAGAGGGTGGCCTCAACGGTGTAGTTCACTTTGTGAACCGGCATGAACACAGCATCGATTTGGAGAAAATCCATGGCCGTGACATCTTCCCGGCCCCGTTCAAAGGTGCGATAGCCCTGGCCCCGCTCCGCCTTGAACTCCATTTCAAGGTTGGCCCCGGCGGCGATCGTGGCGATGTACTGGTTGGGGTTGACCAGTTCCACATCGGGGCTGATGTCAATGTGGCCCGCCGTCACCATGGCTGGGCCCTGGACGTGCAAACGGCCAATCTGGGGCTGATCAATGGTGGAATTGAGCACGATTTGCTTGACGTTGAGCAAAATGTCGAGCACATCTTCCCGAACCCCAGGAATAGTGGCGAATTCATGGCTCACCCCAGCAATGCGAACTGCCGTGATGGCAGTGCCGCCAAGGTTCGCTAGCAACGTCCGGCGGAGAGCGTTGCCCACCGTCGTTCCCTGGCCCCGTTCAAGTGAGTCGATGACAAATTTGCCATATTGACTCTGATCCTTCGCCACCGTCGTATCTACGCATTCAACTTGAAATGCCACTAAGCTCACCTTCCTATCTTATTCACCAAAACCACTATCGCCCTTGCATTCGGCGCTCGGCCCTGGCTGAACTGCATCGAACGTTCAAACTGCTCTTGGGCAGGTTGCCCAAGAGCAGACTCCGAGTCTCCCTAGACGCGACGGCGCTTGGGAGGACGGCAACCATTGTGGGGAATGGGAGTCACATCCCGGATTAGGGTGATTTCCAAACCGGCCCCTTGGAGGGCGCGGATGGCGGTCTCGCGGCCAGCACCAGGGCCGCTGACCATGACTTCTACTTGGCGCATGCCTTGGTCCATGGCCTTGCGGCCTGCACCCTCAGCAGCGGTTTGAGCCGCAAAAGGCGTGCCTTTTTTAGCACCCTTGAAGCCACTGGAGCCTGCGGAGGCCCAGGAGATCACTTCGCCTGTGGGGTCAGTGATGGACACAATTGTGTTGTTGAAGGTGGAACGGATGTGGGCAACGCCGTTGGGTACGTTGCGCTTACTTTTCTTTGCACCAGATCTTTTGGTTGGCCGAGCCATATGTCTTCCTAAGCAAACAAATAAAACGAAGGTTGGTCAAACCACCGCCGTGGCGATGAATTTCGCAGGGGCACTGCCACGGCAAGGGGCCAGGGCAATGGTCGGAGCGCTCCCCTCCCAGGGGGAAGGTCTAGCGTTACTTCTTCGGAGCCTTTTTCTTGCCCGCGATGGTACGCTTGCCGCCGCGACGGGTGCGAGCGTTGGTTTGGGTCCGCTGTCCTCGTACGGGCAGGCCTGCCCGGTGGCGACGGCCTCGGTAGCTGCCGATGTCCATCAAGCGCTTGATGTTCATGGCTTCGAGGCGGCGCAGGTCACCCTCGATTTGGTAGTCGCCTTCGACGGCCTCTCTCAGCTTGGTGATGTCGCCATCTTCCAGGTCGCGCACGCGAATGTCTGGGTTCACACCCGTCTTCGCCAGCACTTCCCTCGCGCGGGTTGCCCCAATGCCATAGATGTAGGTCAGACCTACTTCAATCCGCTTTTCTCGCGGTAAATCAACTCCAGAAATCCGAGCCACGCACTTTCTCCCTAATCGCTCTCGTTTAGCTATTCAACTGTCTTTTCGACTGCCTTTTCGGCTGTCTTTGAACGTCAACTGTTTTGAACTTCAGCCGCTGCTTGTCCAGACCGATACTCACTCCAGCCGCTGCTGGCCAATCAGACCTCAGTTTGGGCCACCGAGTTGGGTGTTAGCCCTGACGCTGCTTGTGCTTGGGGTTGACCGAACAAATCACCATGATGCGCCCACGGCGGCGAATCACACGGCATTTGTCACACATGGGTTTTACGGACGCTCTAACTTTCATGCCGACACCGGTACAATTCTACAAACCAGCAATTATACAGGGAAAGGCATCCCTAAAACCGTCAGTCGCTGGCAATCCTGAGGTTTTTTTGAGCCGTTTGCGGGAGAGGGTTCCAAAACGACAAATTCACCTAGCGCTTTCGCAGGCGATAGGTGATCCGGCCTTTGCTGAGGTCGTAGGGGGTGAGTTCGACCTTGACGCGATCGCCCGGCAGAATTTTGATGTAGTTCCGCCGAATCTTGCCAGAGATGTGGGCTAGGACGTTGAAGCCATTGTCCAAGTCAACGCGAAACATGGCGTTGGGGAGGGAATCTACCACAGTTCCTTCCATTTCAATCAGATCTTGCTTAGACAAACTGGGTGAGCTCCTTGATTGTGCATAGGGGACTAGGCGGTGGGAAAATTCTGAGGGAAGTCGAATCTGGGCTTGGTCTAGGGCTGAGGGGCGATCGCCCTGGGACAAGACCCTAGTGGATAAAGGCTCGCAGTGAACTCGCCACCGTCGCCACATCGGTATTGCCATCAATGGAGACGAGCTTTTGGCGAGACTGATAAAAATCAATCAGGGGAGCGGTTTGCTCCCGATAGACGCCGAGACGGTGGCGAATGACCGCTTCGGTGTCGTCCTTGCGACCCCGCTGGAGCAATCGCTGGACGAGGACATCGTCCGGGACTTCAAAGTTGACGGTGCAGTCTGAGGTCTGACCGATCGCCCCCAGCAAATCATCCAGGGAAGCGGCCTGGGCCGCGTTGCGGGGAAAGCCATCCAAAATCCAGCCCTCTTGGGCATCGGCTTCGGCCAGGCGCTCTTTGACCAGGTTCAAAACCAGGGAATCGGGGACCAGGTCGCCGCGCGACATGTAGTCATCGGCCTTCATGCCCAGGGGGGTCTGGGCTTTGACGGCGGCGCGAAGAATGTCGCCCGTGGAGATATGGGCGATCGCTGCTCCCTCTGACAGTTGAACGGCCTGGGTTCCCTTACCTGCGCCGGGGGGGCCGAGAAAAATAAAGCGCTTCACAACTTCACCTTGGGATACTTCACCTTGGGATGGATAAATCACCTGAAACTTCAGCGAGCGAGTCTATCGATTCCCGCTAGGGTCATGGACTCCGGAGCAATCTACTGCTTGACCATGCCCTCATAGCGCTGGGAGATCACGTAGGTTTGAACCTGGCGAGAGGTATCGATAGCAACGCCTACCAGAATCAGCAGCGATGTGGCTCCAAAACCCTGGAATGTCTGCACCCGCGTGGCGCTCTCCACCGCCGTGGGTACGATCGCCACGAACCCGAGGAACAACGCCCCCAGAAGGGTCAGGCGATTCAGCACCTTGCCGATGTACTCACTGGTGGCCCGCCCTGGACGGATGCCAGGAATGCTGGAGCCCATCTTTTTGAGATTTTGGGATAGGTCCACGGGATTGATGATCAAGGATGCGTAGAAATAGCTGAAGAACAAAATCAGCGTCAGGTAGAACAGGGCATAGGCCCAGGGGGTCGGTCCATTGGGCTGGAGATAGCCTACAATGCGCACCACCAACTCATTCTCGCTGAACACCTGGGCGGCGTAGGCGGGCAAAATCAACACCGTTGAAGCAAAAATGATCGGCATAACGCCGCCCTGGTTGAGGCGCAGGGGCAGGTAGCTGCTGCGCTCCTGGTACATGCGGCGGCCCACCTGACGACGGGCGGAGATGATCGGAATTTTTCGAGTGCCTTCCTGAATAAAGACAATGCCGACAATGGTCAGCAGGAAGACCAGGGCAAGAATGATGATGCCACCGACGGCATTCTGGTCATTCTGGGCCAGCTCGATCGTGTTGCCCAGGGACAGGGGGAGGGTCGCAACGATGTTGACGAAAATCAGCAGCGAAGCGCCGTTGCCAATGCCCTTTTCGGTGATCAGCTCCCCCAGCCACATGACAAACATGGAGCCCGCAGACAGGGCAACGACGGTCTGAACAATAAATTGGGGGCCGGGGTCGTAGGCATAGGCGTTGACCCAGATGGCGATCGCTGAACCCTGCAAAATCGACCAGACCAGGGCAATGTAGCGCGTCACCTGGGAGATCTTGCGGCGACCCGCCTCACCTTCATTCTTCTGCAAGTCCTCCAGGGAGGGCAGGGCAGCGGTCAAAAGCTGAATAATAATTGAGGCATTAATAAAAGGCAGAATGCCCAGGGCAAAAACCCCCAGGGCCGACAGGCCGCCCCCCGTAAAAATATCCAAGAATCCCAGCACGCCACCCAAGCCGGTATTGCTACTCAAGGCTTGGGAAAAGCGCAGGCGATCGATGCCCGGCAGCGGAATGGCAATGCCCACCCGCACCAGCAACAGCAGACCAATCGTCACCAACACTCGCCCCCGCAATCCGGCGGCCTGGGCCATTTGCAAGAAGGTTTCCTGGGCGGTGGGAGCTTTTCCCCGATTGGTTACCATAGCGGCATTCCTCAATAGATCAGGTCGTCAGTGAGTGGAGACTGGGAGTTAAAACTGGGCGGCGTAACGGGGGATTGGACGGAAGAGCGGCAAAATCGCTCCTAGGCGATCTGGCCCAGAAGCGATCGCCCAACCCCAGGACGCTTCATCGCCGCCATTCTAAGCAGCTTCAGCGGCAGCCGCCTGGCGCGTCACCACCGTGCAGCTACCGCCCGCTGCCTCAATCTTAGACTTTGCAGAGGCCGTAAAGGCAGCCGCTTCCACCTGGAGTGCCACGCTGAGCTCACCATCGCCCAAAATTTTCAGGGGTCCATCGTTGGAGGTGACAATGCCCGCAGCCAGCAACGATGCCATGTTGACCTCGCTGTTGGCAGCCAAGCCAGCCAGCCTGCCCACATTGATCACGGTGTAAACCTTGGGGTTGATCACCTTGAAGTGCTTGAGCTTGGGCACCCGGCGATAGAGGGGCATTTGGCCACCCTCAAAGCCAGGGCGAGTGGGACGACCGGAGCGAGACTTCTGGCCCCGCATCCCAAAGCCACAGCTTGCACCTTGGCCAGCGGCGATGCCGCGACCCACGCGGCGGGCACGTTTCTTCGAGCCCTTCTGGGGGCCAATATCCTGCATTCTCATGGCTTTTTTCTCTATCTGTAATTCAGGTCTGGGGGCTCAGGTTTGGAGGCCTAGATTGGGGGGCTAGGGAATGCAGAACTGGGGCGCAGAGGCCCTCGATCGCAACTCCCTCGCCCCAGTCGTCTTTAACCGTAGAGCTGCTCCAGGGGGATACCTCGCTCAGAGGCCACATCGCCCAGGGTGCGCAAATTGCCCAGGGCATCCAAGGTCGCCCTGGCGTTGTTTAGGGGGTTGCTAGATCCCAACTGCTTGGCCAAGACATTCTTGACGCCAGCCAGCTCCAGAACCGTTCGCACCGCGCCACCGGCAATTACACCGGTACCGGTGCTGCGGGGCGAGTCATTACCTTCGCCGCTCCTGAAATGCCCTGAATGGGCTGGGGAATAGAATTGCTGCGGGTCAGGGGCACCGTAATCAAGGTTTTTTTGCCATCGGCCACGCCCTTGCGCACCGCACCGACCACATCGGCAGCCTTGCCGACGCCGACGCCGACTTGGCCTTTCTCGTTGCCCACAACGACGATCGCCCGGAAGCTGAGCTTTTTACCGCCCTTGACGACCTTGGTGACGCGGCGGATTTGAATCACCCGCTCCTGCCACTCCGAATCCTTCTCCCGGTTCCGGTCCTTGTTGTTGCCACTGCTTTTCCGGCGATTATTACCACCGCCACCACCGCCACCCGCGTTAGTCATGAGTTTGCTTTAGTCCTTGTGTCTATCAATACTTGCATCGATGGTTGCACCGATCAGCGTTTGCATCGATCAACCTGGGGATCGAGATTGCATCCCAGGGCTGAGCCCCACGGCTTTCAAAATCGCTTCCAAATGGATTAAAAGTCTAAACCGGCAGAGCGAGCGCCCTCTGCCAAGGCTTTGATGCGACCGTGGTAGATGTTGCCACCGCGATCAAAAACCACCTGCTTCAGACCCTTCTCCAGGGCACGCTTGGCAATCAGCTCGCCGACCTTGCCGGAGGCATCACAGTTGGCCGTCGCCCCTAGGGCGGTCTTCAGCTCTGGATCCACCGTCGATGCACAGGCCAGGGTGTGCTGGGCCACATCATCCACGAGCTGGACATAGATGTGGTTGTTGGAGCGAAACACAGCCAAACGGGGACGCTCAGCGGTGCCCGAGAGCTTGCGGCGAATGCGCTGGTGGCGACGTTGGGTGGATTGCTTACGGGAGTATTTCATGGCTTATCTACTTCTTACCTGACTTGCCAGCTTTGCGACGGACTTGCTCCCCGTCGTAGCGTACACCTTTACCTTTGTAGGGCTCGGGCGGACGGGCCGCGCGAACGCGGGCAGCGGTGTTGCCCACCAGCTCTTTGCTGATGCCGCTGACGATTACCGTGGTATTGCTCTTGCCTTCCATCTCGAAGGTGATGCCCTCGGGGGGCTCCATTTCCACGGGATTGCTGTAGCCCAGGTTCATCACCAGGGTCTTACCCTTGAGCTGGGCACGGTAGCCCACGCCGATGATCTCCAGCTTTTTGCTGAAGCCGCTGGAAACGCCATCAACCATGTTGGCCACCAGGGTGCGGCAAAGGCCGTGGCGCTCGCGGGATGTGCGAGAGTCGTTGTCGCGATTGACGACGACCATGTTGTCAACCTGCTCGACGGACACGCCGACGGGCAGTTCGCGGGAGAGTTCTCCCTTGGGGCCTTTGACGGAGACCTGATTCCCAGCCAGGGTGACTTGAACCTTGTCTGGAATGGGGATGGGACGCTTACCAATACGGGACACGGGGATAGCTCCTAGATAACGGCGCTAGACATGGGAGGGGTCTGCTGTGGGGATAACCTGCTGGCAAGGTGGCCTGCGGGTGGCTGGCCTGCGGGTGACTGGCCTGTTAGTGACTGGCCTACGGGCATAACCGACTTGACCAATCGGGCCAATCGTGGTCACTACCAGAGGTAGCAGAGGACTTCGCCGCCCACGCCTTCGCGCCGAGCTTGGCGATCGGTCATGATGCCCTTGGACGTGGAGATGATGGCGACGCCGATGCCACCCAACACGCGGGGCAGTTCCTTGCGGTTGGCATAGACCCGCAAACCGGGTTTGCTGACTCGCTGCAAGCGCCGAATGACGGGCTGGCGAGTCTGTTCGTTGTACTTGAGGGAAACGGTGATTGTGCGAGCAATCCCTTCGCCCTCTTCTTTGACGTTGGAGATGAAGCCTTCGCTTTCCATCACCTTGGCGATGCTGTGGAGCATGCGGCTGGCAGGGATGGAGGTGGTTGCATGGCGCGCCATATTCGCATTCCGAATGCGCGTCAGCATATCTGCAATTGGATCGTTAACCGCCATAAGTCTTTCCTTACTTGGAACTGCCTCAGTTATCCCGGAAGGGCATGCCCATTTCCTTCAGAAGGGCGCGGCCCTCCTCATCAGTATTCGCCGTGGTGACGATGGAGATGTCCATGCCGCGAATCTGGTCGATCTTGTCGTAGCTCACTTCAGGGAAGATGAGCTGTTCTCGAACCCCTAGGGTGTAGTTGCCTCGACCGTCAAAGCTTTTGGGGCTGATGCCACGGAAGTCGCGAATGCGAGGCAGTGACAGGTTGATGAGGCGGTCCATGAAGGCGTACATGCGGTGGCGGCGCAGGGTGACTGCGATGCCGACGGGCATGCCTTCGCGGATTTTGAAGCCGGCGATCGCCTTCCGGGAGCGGGTGACCACAGGTTTTTGGCCCGTGATCATGGCAATTTCACTCAGGGAGGATTCCAGTGCTTTGGCATTCTGGGATGCCTCGCCCAAGCCCCGGTTGATTGTCACTTTTAGCAACTTGGGGACTTGGTGAATATTGGTGTAGCTAAATTGTTCTTTGAGCTTGGGTACGATTTCGGTCTCGTACCGCTGTTGAAGGGTGGCCATGGTGAATTGTTGCGATAGTGCCTGGTCGGGGTCAGGCCATGGAATGGAGCGGGGGAATGGAGCGGGGAAAATGCAACTAGCCGAACCAGGTCGGTCCTAGTCGATGATTTCGCCAGTCTTCTTCAGCTTGCGAACCTTGCGACCATCTTCTGTGAAGGTGTAGCAAATTCGGCTCGCGACTTTCTCCTTGGTGGAATACAGCATCACATTGGAGCTGTGAACGGAGGCTTCGCGGGTATCGATCTGACCCGATTCCCCTTCGGCCTTGGCCTTGAGGTGCTTGGTGCGAATATTGACCCCTTCCACCACGACGCGGCTCATCTTGGGCAAGACCTGGAGGACCGTGCCGACTTTGCCTTTGTCTTTGCCAGTGATCACTTGGACAGTGTCACCTTTTTTGACATGCATCTTTTGGGGATGGATGGACTTTTTAGATGGCTTGGCCATTTACAACACCTCCGGGGCCAGAGAGACAATTTTCATGAAGTTGCGATCGCGCAGTTCACGGGCGACGGGGCCAAACACGCGGGTGCCCCGAGGGTTGTTGCTGTCGTTGATCAAGACGGCAGCGTTGTCATCGAAGCGGATGCTCATGCCACTTTCGCGGCGTAGACCTTTGCGAGTGCGGACCACAACGGCCTTGATCACATCGGATTTTTTGACGGGCATGTTGGGCAGCGCATCTTTGACGACGCCGACGATGATGTCGCCGATGCCGGCATAGCGGCTGTTGCTGCCCAGGACGCGGATGCACTGGATCTTGCGTGCGCCGCTGTTGTCCGCCACGTTGAGGTAGGTTTCCTGCTGAATCATGGTGACTCCTCCTGGATTGGGGTGATTCGAGGGGACGCTAGGAGGCGCTCTCGAGAATTTCGGCCACCGTCCAGCGCTTGGTTTTGCTCAGGGGGCGGGTTTCTTGGATGCGGACGCGATCGCCCTCTTTGCACTGGTTCGTCTCATCATGCACTTTGTAGCGCTTGGTACGAGCCATCACTTTTTTATACTTGGGGTGAGATGCGCGGTTCTCGATGGCCACCACAACGGTTTTATCCATCTTGTCGCTGACCACCAGCCCGACACGCTCTTTGACTGCCATGGGTTTGTCCCGATTCTGCTAACGACAACGGTTTTGGTTCAGCCGGGGGGCCAGCCGACCAGGGCTCAACTCAAGAAGCGGCTTTCGCCTTGGCTGCCTCGGCCTTGGCCGCCTTAGCTTTCTCTCGGAGCTTTGCTTTACGAGTCTTGAGCTGGGGATTAACCTGACGCTCAAGGGTCAAAAGCTGGGCCAGGCGATGCTTCTTGTGCTTGAACTCATGGGGCTTTTCGAGCTGGCGAGTGGCCAGTTGAAACCGCAGTTGGAAGAGTTCGCGCTTGACTTCGACTATTTGTTCAGCAATCTCTTCGGCGCTGAGATTGAGGATGTCCTTCACCTTCGGTAGTGCCATGGTCAATTAGCCTCCACTTTGGGCTTCGACAAAAACTTGGTCTTGATCGGTAGCTTGGAAGCTGCCAGGCGCATGGCTTCCTTTGCAATCTCTTCGGTCACGCCATCTAGTTCGAACATGATGCGGCCCGGTTTGACCACCGCCACCCAGAACTCAGGGTTGCCCTTACCGGAACCCATGCGGGTTTCAGCGGCACGCATCGTCACAGGCTTGTCCGGGAAGATGCGGATCCAAATCTTGCCGCCCCGGCGAATGTAACGGGTCATGGCCCGCCGGGCTGCTTCGATTTGACGGGCCGTAATCCAGGAGCATTCCTGGGCCTGAAGGGCAAAATCACCAAAGGCGATGGTGTTGCCTCGACTGGCTTGGCCCCGCATCCGACCGCGATGTTGCTTGCGGAATTTCGTACGTCTTGGACTCAGCATGGTGTTCTATCTACCCCTCGTTGGACCGATCTTCAAACTGTGGACGGCGGCGGGCATTGCGGCGGCGGGGGGTTGCCGGGACCGCAGAAACAGGCTCTTGACCTGGAATGACTTCACCCTTGAAGACCCAGACCTTGATCCCCAGGATGCCGTAGGTCGTTTGGGCGGTCTTGTAGGAATAGTCGATGTTGGCCCGCAGGGTGTGCAGGGGCACGCGGCCTTCGCGGGTCCACTCCGTCCGGGCGATCTCAGCGCCGTTCAAACGACCGCTGACCTGGACTTTGATGCCCTTGACTCCGGCCCGCTGGGCGCGCTGCATTGCCTGGCGCACGACCCGACGGAAGGAAACGCGGCGCTCTAGCTGCTGACCAATGTATTCAGCGATTAGGGCTGCTTCTGCATCGACCTTGTCCACTTCCACCACATTGACGCGGATTTGGCGGCCACTGTTGAGTTCCTTTTGCAGGCCCTCGCGCAGGGTCTCAATGCCAGCGCCTCCGCGACCGACCACGACGCCAGGGCGAGCCGTGCGGATTTCCAATTCAATCTGATCAGCCTTCCGCTCAATGTTGATATCTGAGAGACCGGCATTGGCCAGGGTCTTGGTCAGATAGCGACGAATGTGATCGTCTTCCTGGAGCAGTTCAGGGTAGCGATTGGAATCGGCAAACCAGCGAGAGCGGTGCTCCTGGGTAATGCCGAGTCGCAATCCTGTTGGGTGAATTTTGTGTCCCACAAGCGCGTTCCTCTTCCTTAAACCGATATGTAACGAGATGGGGGTGTAACTAGATGGGGAGCAATCGAGTCAGCCTAGGCTTCGATGGCGGGTGCCACTGCCACTGTGATGTGGCAGGTGCCTTTGCGAATCATGAAGGCGCGGCCTTGGGCCGAGCCGATAGCGCTTGAGCACGGGCCCCTGGTCTGCAAAGGCTTCGCTGATCACCAGGTCGGCGGGGTTGAGGCCCAGGTTGTTTTCCGCATTGGCCACCGCCGATCGCAGCACCTTCAACACCGGCTCGCAGGAGCGATAGGGCATGAATTCTAGGATGATTAGGGCTTCCCGATAGCTGCGTCCCCGAATTTGGTCGAGTACGCGGCGCACCTTGGAAGGCGACATTCGGATGTATCGCGCGATCGCCCGCGCCTCTGAACTCGTATCAACTGCCATCTATCGTTGTCCTCGGCTAATCAAATCTCAACGAAACATCTCTGCTAGATCAGACCTAGATCCGGGCTAGGCACAGGCTAGACCTCCCTAGCGGCCCGACTTCTTATCCTTGGAGTGGCCCCGGAAGGTGCGGGTTAGGGAAAACTCACCCAGCTTGTGGCCCACCATCTGTTCAGACACATAGACCGGCACATGTTGCTTGCCGTTGTGGACGGCGATTGTATGGCCGATCATCTGGGGCAAAATCGTCGAAGCCCGAGACCAAGTTTTAATCACCTGCTTCTCATTGCGGGCATTCATGGCCTCAATCTTGCGCATGAGGTGGTCCGCGACAAAGGGGCCTTTCTTAAGGGAGCGAGACATAATCTTCCTGGGTAACGGTGCTCTGGTTCGATCTTGCTAATTCAATCTGCTAGCCCACCGCTGGAACAGCAAATTCAATGGCCCTAGCCCAGGCTCCCCTGGGCCAGCAGCCCAAAAACTTAGGAATCACGTCCCCCACGGCCACGTTTGGACGAGCGGCGGCGGCGGCGCACAATCAGGCGATTGCTTTCCTTATTCTTTTTGCGAGTCTTCTTACCCAAGGCTGGCTTGCCCCAAGGCGTCACAGGACCGCTGCGACCGATGGGAGCCCGACCCTCACCCCCACCATGGGGGTGATCGACCGGGTTCATAACACTGCCTCGCACCTGGGGGCGACGGCCCTTCCAGCGAGTCCGTCCAGCCTTGCCCAGGGAGGTGTTACGCACTTCGCCATTGCCCACCTGACCCAGGGTGGCGTAGCACTCTTTGCGCACGAGGCGAACCTCGGAGGAAGGCAGCTTCAGGGCGACATAATCCCCTTCCTTGGACATCACCTGGGCGGAAGCCCCCGCAGCACGGACAATCTGGCCGCCCTTGCCTGCCACCAGCTCCACATTGTGAACCTGGGAGCCCAAGGGAACCTTGGCCAGGGGCATTGCGTTACCCACCTCAAAGGGCACCTCTTCGCCAGAGATCACCGTACTGCCGACCTCGAGGCCCGCTGGGTGGAGAATGTAGCGCTTCTCGCCATCGCGGTAAAACAGCAATGCAATGCGAGCGTTGCGGTTGGGATCGTACTCAATCGCTGCGACACGGGCAGGTACATCCCGCTTGTTGCGGCGAAAATCGACCAGGCGATACAGCTTCTTGCCTGCCGCCGCCCCGGTGGCGGCAGGTGATCACGCCCCGGTTGTTGCGACCCTTGGCCCGGTGCTTGGCCTGGGTGAGGGATTTTTCAGGCTTGCCCCGAGTGATTTCCGAGAAATCGGAGACCACACGTTCACGGGTGCCAGGTGTATAGGGCCGAAAGGCACGAATACCCATAGTTGTAGACCTATCTTCTTTGACTGGGTTGGCTGTGACTCGGTTATGCAGAGGGAGGTTACGCAGCAAAAACAGCTACGAAGGGGAGTCTGGCACCCACTAAACCTCAGGGAAGAGGGGAATTGAATCGCCCTCTTTGAGCTTGACGATCGCCCGTTTTACTTGGGCGCGGGTTCCGGCAAACCGACCCACACGCTTTTTCTTACGAGGGGGCTTCATCGTGCTGATGCCGACAATCTTGACCTCAAACAGTGACTCGATCGCCGCTTTAATCTGAGGCTTGGTTGCGCGCGGGTCAACTTCAAAGGTGTACTGGTTCTCTTCGAGCAACCGAGTCGCCTTCTCCGTAATGATGGGGCGGTAAATCAAATCCGCCAGGTTCCGAGGATCAAACTTAGTCACCGTAGACCTCCTGCATTTTCTCGATCGCGGCTTGGGTCGTGACGATGCGGTGGGCCGTCATGATGTCAAACACATTCAAGTTATCCGCTGTAATCAGACGCACATTGGGCATGTTGCGCACGGAGAGATAGACGCTCTCATGCTTCTCCGTCAGGATCAACAGCACTTTTGCCGTGGGCTCAATCCCCCAGCGCACCAGGGCTTGAACAAACTCCTTGGTCTTGGGACGAGGGAGGTTCTCCGCAAAATCCTGAACCACCAGCATGTCCTCGCTGCGGCCTTGAAGGGCCGTGCGCAGGGCCAAGCGGCGCTCCTTGCGGTTCATCTTCTGGCTGTAGTCCCGAGGCTTGGGGCCGAAGGTGACCCCGCCGCCCCGCCACAGGGGAGAGCGAATGGAACCGGCACGGGCACGGCCTGTGCCCTTTTGCTTCCAGGGCTTGCGGCCACCGCCGCGCACTTCAGCACGGGTTTTGCTCGAGACCGTGCCCTGGCGCTGGTTTGCCAGTTGACGCACCAGCGCCCGGTGAACCACATGGCCCGCCGTCCCTTCCTTTGCAGTTTTAAGGTCCAGGGAGACTGTTCCAGCCTCCTGCCCTTGCCAATCTCGAACGACACAATCAACCATGGCTATCCAATTTCATTTGTAACGATTGCACTTGAGGCATTGTCGGGCTTGCCCCTAGGCGGTTAGGCCTGAAGTCGGGCCTGATTATTGGCGTCCAACGATGGTGGCCGATGCGATGCTCAGCAGGCCGCCGGGCTTGCCAGGGATCGCGCCTTTGATCAGGAGCAAATTGCGATCGGGATCGACGCGGACAATGGTGAGCTTGCGCGTGGTGCGGGTTTCGTTGCCGAGGCGACCGGCCATTTTCTTGCCGGGGTAGACCCGACCCGGTGTGGTGCCAGGGCCGGTGGAGCCAGGCTCGCGGTGGCTCTTGGAGCCGTGGGTCATCAAACCGCGCTTGAAGTTGTGGCGCTTTTGGTAACCCGCAAAGCCGCGACCCGTGGTCTTGCCCGTTACATCCACTAGCTGACCCGCTTCAAAAATTGCAACGCCTAAGTCTTGACCAGCCTCGTAGGTGCTCGCATTGTCCACGCGATATTCCTTGAGGTGGCGCAGGTTGCCCGCGCCGGATTTGGCCAGGTGACCTTTCTTGGGCTTGGTGAGCAACTTCTCGCGGATTTCACCGAAGCCGATTTGCACGGCTTCGTAGCCATCGGTGGCTTTCGTTTTGACTTGGGTGACCTTGCAAGGCCCAGCCTGGACGACGGTAACGGGAATCGCTTTCCCGGCTTCGTCAAAGATCTGGGTCATGCCAATTTTGGTACCGAGAATACCGACAGACACGGCAATCTACTCCATGATTAGACAGGACAGTGGAAGTGGAGTCTTCTGGGATCAGCATCACAACCCCGAACTAACTCACGCTAAGAAGCAAGC
Organism: Synechococcales cyanobacterium RM1_1_8; assembly: GCA_012032745.1. GTDB lineage: Bacteria > Cyanobacteriota > Cyanobacteriia > PCC-9006 > JAAUQQ01 > JAAUQQ01. The sequence continues at coordinate 12,172 of JAAUQQ010000002.1, read as the reverse complement.
AGCGCCACAGGCCAAAGCTCCCTGCCAGGGAAAACCCAGCTTGGGAGCGTCTTAACTGATCGTCTTTTCGCAACCGTCGCTGAACGAACGCTAAGTTTTACGTAGGTTTGTTCAGCCGTTTCACTTCTTTACCGCACTTGCCAGGACTTAGAACATTGCTGTTCCAGTATCCTTTTGCACAAAGGCGAGGCAAGTTTGCTCATTACAGAGCGAACTATTGACGTTTGGGTGCAGATTCGCGTGGATGCGAATCGATGCGTCCGGCTTACGCGGCGATCACTAATGTTACGGATAACGAGGACGCTTGTCTAGCCCTGGAAGAAATCTTTTGGGGGGCTGCGGGGAGGGCGGCCCATGGCTGGCGGACAGGACAATTCTCTGGGGAGCAATTGGGGCAGGACCGCCCTAGGCGATTAAGCTATTGGTATAGCCTCGTTGGGGATGTGAATTTTTCTCATCTGCCCATTCGTTCCGTCCATTCATCACTAGGCATTCATTCCAGGCACTGATCTATGGCAAGCCTTTCCTTTCCAGCTTTATTGACCACTGGCAAGCCTTTTTTGAAGGCATTGGAGCAACATCATGCCCTGGCCGTTTACGCTCCCCTAGAAGGCGGCTTTGAGGGTCGCTATTTGAGGCGGCTGCGGACGAAGGGATATCGGGTGGTTTCGATGACGGCGCGGGGGCTGGGGGATTTGGAGAGTTATTTGAATGGTGTCCACGGGGTGCGTCCGCCCCATTTGGGCAAAAAAAACGTAGGAAAGGAAGCTTCCGTAGGGCCGGTGTATTTTGTGCCGCCGATTTTGAGCTGCCGCTTGGGAGAGCTGACCGGGAAGGAGCGGGGTGTCGTGCTGTGGCTGGTGGAGGGACAGGTGTTGTCGAAGCAGGAGCGGACCTATTTGATTAATCTGACGGTGGGGGAGCCGAAGTTTAAGGTGGTGTTGGAGATGGGCGGGGGGCGATCGTTTGGATACAAGCCCCTCGCGGAGGTCGTTTAGGCCCTAGGGGCGCTGCAATCTTTCCCTTGTTGAGCAAGGGCTTTTCTACTGTTTCTGCGGGGGCGATCGCCCCCGCAATCCCACCATTTCTCTCCATCCTGCCCTTCAATCCCTCCAACGGGGCCGCTGGTTTAAGCTGATCTGCGGCGCGAGTTTTCAGCACCTGCCCAGCCTGCGGGAGCTGGCCTTGGTCTATGGGCTGGCGGGGGTGGATTGCATTGACATGGCGGCGGATCCGGCGGTGGTGGCGGCGGTGCGGGCGGGGCTGGATGCAGCGGCGGTGCTGGAGCCGGGCTTAGTTCGGCCGCTGTTGATGGTGAGTTTGAACGATGGCGAAGATCCCCATTTTCGCAAGGCAGCGTTCGATCCGCGCCGCTGTCCAGCGGATTGTCCTCGGCCCTGTGAGGCGATCTGTCCGGCCCAGGCGATCGCCCTGCCCCCCGATCTCCAAACCGCCACCGCTGGGGTGATCGAGCGCCGCTGCTATGGCTGCGGGCGCTGCTGGCCGGTTTGCCCGGTGGAGAACATTACCGCCCGGAGCTATGTGTCGGCTCCGGCGGTGGCGATGGAGATGGCGATCGCCGCTGGCATCGATGCCCTGGAGATCCATACCCAGGTCGGCCATTTCCAAGACTTCCAGCGGCTTTGGCAGCAGATTTCGCCCTGGCTCGACCAGCTCAAGCTGGTTTCCATTAGCTGCCCCGGCTCCGATGGCCCCAAGGGCGAGACCTTAGAACAATATCTACCCCGCCTGGCGGCGCTGGTGAAGCTCCCCGCCAAGGCCCTGATCTGGCAAACCGATGGTCGCCCCATGAGCGGCGATATAGGTGCTGGCACAACCCAAGCCGCGATTCAACTGGCCCAGCGCGTTCTTGCCCTGGAGCTGCCGGGCCATGTGCAACTGGCTGGGGGCACCAATGGTTCCACCCTCTCTAAGCTAGATGCGTTAGGGTTACTAAAAGCGATCCCCGGTTCCCAGGCTCGGACCGTGGCCGGGGTTGCCTATGGCAGCTATGGGCGATCGCTGCTCAACCCGATGCTTCAGCAACTGGAGACAGCCTCTGGGCGTTCGGCCTCTGGGCGTTCGGCTTCTGGGCATTTGGCCTCTGGTCTTCCAGTTTCTGGGCCTCTCTCTGCGAGCCACCTAGAGGATCACCCAGGGCTCCTCGCCGCTGCCCTGGCCGAGGTCCAGGCCCTGCTGGCCCCGCTCAGGTCCGCCTCCCCGGCCCGTCCTGGCAGGCGCTAGAGCCAATCGATGGTCATTGACGTGCTCAACGATACTGCTCTATCTGCGCGAGATCCGTCACCCTAGGTCAAGATTCAGCTTCCCTTTCAAACTTCTTCGAGCTTTTCACAAACTCGTCCCCGTATGGCTAATTATGATCCCTCAGGCTCCGGTGCCCCAGACGACATGGTCTTGGCTGAGGTTCAAGATGAACTCAATGCCTCGCTGGCCCCTGGGGAGACCGAGATGCGGGTGGATGAATCCCAGGTGATTGATGACCTGACATCGCTGTTTGAAATTTTGCCCAAGTCTCTCCAAGCGAAGCTGGACAACCATGCCGACAAGGCTAAGCTGGTCGAAATTATCCTCGACCTAGGCCGCCGCCCTGAAGCCCGTTTTCCGGGGCGATCGGAATATTTATCCGAGGACTTCATCACCCACAACGATCTCAAACACTGCGTCGATCGCCTCGGCATGTTCAGCGGCGACAACCGAGCCGGTATCGAACGCACCCTGCACCGCATCAGTGCCATGCGCAATCGCTCCGGCGAGATCATTGGCTTGACCTGTCGAGTGGGTCGAGCAATCTTTGGCACCATCGGCATGATTCGCGACCTAGTGGAGACCGGCCAATCGATCCTGATGTTGGGTCGCCCTGGGGTGGGCAAAACCACGGCGCTGCGGGAGATTGCGCGGGTATTGGCCGATGAGCTGGATAAGCGCGTAGTGATCATTGACACCTCGAATGAAATTGCTGGGGATGGGGATATTCCCCATGCGGCGATCGGCCGCGCCCGACGGATGCAGGTTGCCCGGCCCGAGTTGCAACACCAAGTCATGATTGAGGCCGTGGAGAACCACATGCCGGAAGTGATCGTGATCGATGAGATTGGCACCGAGCTGGAAGCCCTGGCTTCCCGCACGATCGCCGAGCGAGGCGTGCAGCTAATCGGCACCGCCCACGGCAACCAGATCGAGAACCTGATCAAAAATCCAACCCTGTCGGACCTGGTGGGCGGCATCCAATCGGTCACCCTAGGAGATGATGAAGCCCGTCGCCGCAGCACCCAAAAGACCGTGCTGGAGCGCAAAGCGCCACCGACCTTTGAAATTGCGGTGGAGATGTTGGAGCGCCAGCGCTGGGTCATCCATGAATCGGTCTCTCAAACCGTGGACATGCTACTGCGGGGCAAAGCGCCCCAGCCCCAGGTGCGCAGCATCGATGAGATGGGCAAAGTCCAAATCAGCCACGACCGTCCCGAGTACCCTGGTGCAGCAGCCGGGGGCCAGTCTCGAAACCAGTCCAGGGGTCAGAGCCTGCCTGGCAGCCAGGAAACCCGCTGGCGCAGCAACAACGCGGCCTCCCCAGGGGAGGGCCGCCAGCCCCTGCGAGCCGTGCCCCTCTCCGGTGGCCCAACTTGGGGGAACCGCTTTCCAGGGCTAGCCACACGGTGCCGGGACACAGCAACCTGATTGCCCTCCCTGAGCTGGGCAGTACCAAGCCCTCGCGCCAGACCTTTTCGGAGATGTTGGACGCTTCTTTCAGTCCCATGGGCTGGGATGCTGAAGGGGACGGGGATGACCGACTGGACTTGGGGTCGGCGGATTATGGCCAAGCCGATTATGGCCAGTATGGCGGCGGCGCGGCGGGCGATGGTGTGCCGCTCCATATCTATCCCTATGCTGTCAGTCGCCATCAGATGGAGCAGGTGATTCGCTCCATGCAGCTACCGGTGACGATCACGAAGGATTTGGGCAATGCCGATGTGGTCTTGGCCCTGCGCAGCCACCTCAAGAATCACTCCAAGCTGCGGGCCATGGCCAAGAACCATGAGATTCCGATCCATACGATTAAGTCCAATACGCTTCCCCAGATTGTCCGGGCCTTGCAGCGCCTGCTGAAGATGGAGGATCCGAGTATGCCAGAGGAGATGGATCTGAATTTGTTTGCGGCCAAGGGCAACGATGATGAGCTGGAGGCGTTGGAGGAGGCGCGGCTGGCGGTGGAGCAGATTGTCTTGGCGAAGGGGCAGCCGGTGGAGTTGCTGCCCAGGTCGCCCAAGGTGCGCAAAATCCAGCATGAGCTGGTTGAGCACTACCGGCTCAAGTCGGTGAGCTTTGGCAATGAGCCTAACCGGCGGCTGCGGATTTATCCAGCCTAAGCGATGGCGATACTCCCCTGAACCCGGCTAACAGGGTTCCAAGCTACGACGGCCAACAGGTCGCTGCCGCTGAAGATCATGGCACCCTCCAGACTCTCCTCATAGGTGACAGCCCCAGCGAACTGGAGCTGGGTTTGTCCCTGCTGAAAGTTTTTGATTGCTACAAAGCCTTCACCGCTGCTGAGTCGGATGGTGGCATTGCTCGCGCCACCTAACCAGATTTCATCCCGGCCTGTGCCACTGTCGATCACATCGGCCCCCCCGTTACCGTAGATGATATCATCGCCAGAGCCACCCAAAATGATGTCGGCTTCAGCGCCGCCGTAGATCAAGTCATGGCCAGAACCACCCACAAGTTGATCCTCACCACCGTTGCCGTAGAGAATGTCATCGCCCGCTCCTCCCACTAATCTATCGGAGGCAGCGGTGCCAAACAGCGTCTGGGCATCGGGCAGATTGTCGCTGTCATCGGGAGTGGCTGCGATCGCCACGAGACCTTGAAGATTGAGCTGGGCACCATTGCCCAAGCTGCCAAGGCTGGTCGCTGCGCCACTGTCCAAGTCAATGGAATAGAGCAGTCCGTCAGAAACCGCAAATGCAGCGTTGCCGCCCGTGCCATCGGAGAGAATATCAAATCCTCCCAAGGTGTCAAAGTCCACGCCCAAATCTCCAATGGTCACCAATGTTCCATTGTTGGGGGGGGTCTGTAGTACAAGTTGGTTGAGCAACGTATCGATATTGTAGAGCTGTGTGGTGGTGGTGCCTGAAAAGGCATTTGTATAGGCTGAGGCGGTAATGTTGGGATTGGTCCCGCTATTGAGATCGCCATCGGCAAAGGCCAGGGCACCATCGACAATAACGGCCCCGGTATCCACATTGATGCGAAAATTCTGATCGTTGTCGCCGATGAGGCGGAGGCGATCGGCAGCGGGGTTGAAGTCGAAGCCGGAGATAGTGCCGCCTGCAAAGGGGATATCTAAGGTGCTGATGAGTGTTGCGCGATAGCTGCCAGCCTCCCCAGCAGGTGGAGGAGCCAGCCTGTAGAGCTTATTGGCTGTGGTGAGGCCATAGATCTTGCCATCAGCGGGGCGAACATCAATGCCCAACAAGTTTCCATCCAAGCCATCCACTCGAACTGGGCTGGCCCTTTCTGGCGCATTGGCAGTGAAGAGCAGCAACTCATTGTTGTCAGTAAGGCCTAGGAATTTAGCGTTGTCAATCAAGGCTGGCGCATCATTTAAAGAGAAACCTGCATCAACGTCAAATAGGCCAGAAAAGAAAAGTCCTTCCTCCATCAGACCGCGATCTCCCAAAAATGCAGCGACATCTGCAAGGGTTGGAATAGGTTTTCCAGTATCGATGCTCTCTGAGATGAGATTGAGAATAATGATGCTGAGTTCGGGATTAGCATTGAGAAAAGAGCGGAGGCCATCGCTATCAATGGCATCACCTGCCAGAATAGAAACAATCGCATCACTAATGGTATTCACAGTGTTTCTCCAAGTTGATTGGGGAGTTGGAAAGGGTTTAACCTGGGACAATTTGATGGGAGCAGTCAATTAGGAAGCCTAATTCGCCATGACAGAAACGGCCTGCCCCACATAGGGATTGATCAACTTGGCCTGTTGCTGCAAGGCTTGGGATTGATCTGCTTTACCTAGCTGCTGGGCGATCTGGCTGGCACGGTAGAGCAGCGGCGCATGGCGAGGATAGCGTTCCAGCGCCTGTTGGGCGATCGCTTCTGCCTCAGCCCACTGTTGGTTTGCCATCATTGCCCAAGCTAGCGTCGCCATGGTTTCTGCATCTTGGCGGATGGCAAACTCCTGTTGCATGAGCTGTAGTGCCTGGGGTTGTTCAGCCACCTCGCCTTGGAGCAGCAGTAGCTGAGCCAACTCTCGGCGATGACCAAAGCTGTTGATATCCTCATGGTCTAGTAGATTATGCTCAGCCTCATCCCACAGGGCTTTGGCCTTGGCACGATCGCCCTGCAACAGTGCCAGTTCAGCTTTTCCGGCAAGGGCATCATGGTCTAGAACGTGGGCTAGACCTTGATTGGCGATGACCTGATCATAGAGCTGTTCCGCTCGGAGATAGTTACCCAGATTCGTTTCTAACTGGGCTAGTGCCACCAGGGCTGAAGCAGATTGAGGCACAATTCTCAGCGCCTCCTCATAGAGAGGTTTTGCACGCAAGAGGTCGCCTCGCTCATCGTAAAAGCGTCCAAACCGCAGCCGCAATTGAGCGGAGCTAGCTGTATTGCCCGCTTCCTCAGCATTTAGCGCCCGCTCGAATTGAGCAATAGCTGCACTATCTTGGTTTTGGGCAGCATAGGCGATCGCTTGCAAGACGTGGGTGTCCACCGTTGGCACCTGCTTGCCCAGACGCTGGGCCATGGCTAACGCTTGGTTGCCATTTCCCTGGGCCAAATAGCTGGTAACGAGCAGGGACAGGGCTCGTTCGTTGTTGGGTTCATCGGCCAATACCTGTTGGGCAATCTGAACAGAAAGATTGAAGTCATGGCGAGCTTCTGCAATATAGGCCAATGTCAACACCGCTTCTGTGTTGTTAAATGGCAGCGCTTCGAGGGAGGCTTTAGCCATTTTTTCAGCTTCCAAATACCAGTCAGTTTTTCCAGTAGCACGGGCTAACTGTAGATAATTTTTAGAAAGTTCAGCTCGATCTAGACCGTTGGATGGGCTCTGTTGAATACGCTGTTCAAAAAATCTGGCTTCCTGCTGTAAGCGTTGAATCAGACTGGCTTGGGAAATGGGTGCATAGGGATAAGCAATAGACAGCGTTGAGCGGCTATTGCTAGGTAAATCACTGTCAGTAATGGCATTCACACTCGATCCAAAGGTCATCATTGAAGCGATCGCAGTAGTTAGCACGAAGTAATGACGGGGTTTGTGCAGCATGATTATATTCCTTAAAAACGACATCATTGATCAAGATCTAGGCCTAAATAATGCCTTAGTCATCATTAGTTTGGCAAGGCCAGGTAAGGAAATTTTGAAACGAGTGGATCATGTCCTTGGGCTGCATTTCCAGGCGTGCCCACATAAGAAACATTGTCTCCGGTGATCGCACCGTTGGTCAGGACGCTGAGTGTGATATCAACAACATCATCCATCAACATTCGGCCTCGAATTGGGCTTCCTAGTGCATTGAGTGCATTGCCATAACCACTTGCTGCCTGAGTATCGATTCGCATGACATCCGGCAAGAATGCCCTGATTAAAGCCATCGATCGCTCACTGTCGTTCCCGATCGCCTTCAACGTTTGGATCGCTTCGCCCACGATCGGAGCTGCAATTGTGGCGGCAGGCGTGCGGCCTTTTAGAGCTGCAGCTTCAAATCCAGGCGTAACGCTATTGAGTGAGTTTAGGAAGCTATTGCTAACAATCAAGCCTTCATTTATAGCGGGGCGACCCAGGCGCTCTACCTGGGTAAATGCTTTGTTTTTTCCGGTTGGTACTGAGATCGTTTGCCAGACATCAAAGGTAGTTGTATCGCTACCGGCTTGCAGGAATTTGCGGGGAATACGAACTGCGATCGCGTTCACATTGTAACCTGAGGCAAAATCTACGGCTTCCGTTGCAGAGCGAAAACCCACCGCTTCACCAATTCCTAATGCACCAGCTCGAACTCTAAAAAACTGCTCCACATCAAAGAAGAATGGATCTTCACGCAGTCCTGCAAAAACACTCAGCTTCGCACCATCGAATGTGGCTTGCTTTATATTTGGCGAATTCCCTTGGGATAGGGGAGTCGTTGTCCCTTGGGTCTTGAAGGGCTTGCCATCTCGAAGAACTGTCATGGTATAGGTCTGAGCTTGGTTATTCTGAGGTGCATCAAACTCAAAGCGCAAGATGACATCAGGGCTTCCGGTTGCGGGAGCATCATTATTTTGAACCCGAGAAATGTAGAACTCGTACCGAGCTGTGTTGCTAAAGTAATATTGTTGTCTCGCCACAGAGCGAGGATTAGTGTTCATGATCAAGACCAGATCATCTGCAGAAGCGCTGCTATCTTGATCTTGATCTCGAATACATAAAGATCCGTCAAATTGAGGTTGCGGCCTTTAATATCCACTTCACCATCATCATGATCAGAGCCATAAACGGCCTGCAAGGGTGTGCCCCCCAAGCCCAGCCCCAGGGCGATCGCCAAGCCAGTCAGCAGTAAGCCTGAACACTTGAGCTGAGAAGGTTTCCGCTGGGTTAAATAACGATTCTGCAAGGCGGCAAAGCGTTTCATGGGGCTAAATCCTTTGGGTTGAAATCGAAACCGACAACACCATTTAGTAGAAGTACGCCGGTGATTCAGGATCGGATTCAGAAACCAAGATCTTCCTGATGCTTCCCACAGGAAATGACCTGTAGTTCTTTCTGCCAAAGGATTACAGCGCTGCTTAAAGTTGCTTAATCAAGATTGGGGCTGCCCTATGGCCCTGGGGCGCAGCGGCATCTTCCACCGTGATGGCGATCGCTTCAACCAACTCCGGTGCTGCTTGAAAGGCTTGGGGCAGGCTCAGGGATTGGGACTGTTTGCCATCACCCTCCACCCTGAACACCTGGGTCAAAATGGCCCCCTTATCATCGGTGGTGAAGGGAGCATCCGAAGTGAGCACGGTCCAGAGGACATAAACCTGTCCCGGCTCCAAAGGCGGCAGATTCTTAACATTGAGCCTGCCCGTCAGTGCTGCGGAATTCAAATCCACCGTAACGACCACAGCGGCGACATCTGTCACAATTTGGCTGAGACCGTCGGTCGGCTGCAGCGCCACCTGGCGGAGGCTGGACTGGGCAACTTCCTCAGCTTGGATGGCGGCCTGAAGCAACTGAGACTGGTTTTGCAGCGATCGCCAGAGCCAATAATTGCTACCGGCCAGCGCCGCGATCGCCGCCGCCGCGATCGCCCCCACCACCTTGGCCCACCGAGGCAACAGCGCAGCGCGAGATATCGTTTCTAGGGGAGGTATCTGATTGTCGATACCCATCACAGCCTGCATTACGGGCTGATTTATCGCCTGAGCAACTTCATCCTCCAGAGGATCCACAGATGCAGCATCAGAGGCCGTTGCCGCTGCAAATGCAGCCAAGGTTGCATCGCGCAACTGAGGCGGGGGGGACAGCTCAGCCGGCCAATAGGTCGCCTCCAAACTGGCTTCAGTTTGGGCAATCAGTGCATCAATGGTCTGGGCAAGGGCAGGATCTTGGCGCAAGGCCTGAAGCTGCTCTGCCTCCTCAGGGTCGAGGTCATTCAGCACATAGCCTGAGATTAACAGCGCTAACGCTTCAGGGGAGAGGGATGGAGAGGTCATATCTTCTCCGGATCAGAGGGAGGCTGGAGCGTTTGGCGAAGCTTAAGTAAGCCTCGCCTGGCCCAGGTTTTGACAGTCCCTAGGGGAACATTTAGCTGCTGAGCAATCTCAGTGTGGCTGAGCCCACTTTGGTAAGCAAGGTCTAGAACCTGGCGCTGGCTGTCAGAGAGCTGGGCCAGCGCTGCCTCTACAGCGGGATGAATCTCTTCAAAATACGAGGCATCCTCAGCGTTAGATTCCTCAACGCCCATTTGGGTATTGCGAAACTTCTCCAAGGAGGCCTGGCTACGCTGCTTAGAACGCAGGCAATCGATGGCACGCGATCGCGTCAACACCGCCAAATAGGTCCGCAGAGAGCCTCGCTCAGGGTCATAGCGAGCCTGGGGAAACTTGACAAAGATTTCCTGGGTCAAGTCCTCAGCATCCTGGGAGTTTGCAAACATTTACAAGCAATGCCGTACACCAAACCTGCATGGCGATCGTACAGGATGCCCAAAGCATTGACTTGTCCTTGTTGCACAGCAGACCACAGGAGCGAGTCTGGCCAGTCTGATATCGGTGAGTTACAGTCCGATGCCATCGCCCTTAAAGTCTTAGAACGATCATGGGAGATTCGCCTTAGAGGATGTTTGAGAATTCGTCAAAGCCAGCGATACGATACCAAATTGGTAGCGCTATTTCGTAAAGGATGAAGAATAGTTGCCAGTAGCGAGTCGAATTATGGCTGACCTAGAATGCTGCTATCAGCATAGCGTGAAGCGCGAGATGCAAGACTAGGGTGGAGCTTAGACCAGCTAGGGTATGGAGCGATCGCATATCGAGGATCGCCCAACGACAGCACCAGCTCAGCCAACCCTTGGTAGCGGTGCTGCGGGTGTTGGTGGCGATCACCTAGCTCCCATCCTCAACTGTCATTCTGCTTTTGCAGGTTTGGTGTAGTCGCAAATCACTGCGAGGCCAATCTTGGCGATGTAGAGGACGACGATCGCGGCCAGGGTTCCATCGAGGGGGATGCCGTTGGCGATCGCCAGGCCGCTGACGGTGGCGATCGCGGCGTTGAGCAGGGGGGCGCTGCTGGGGTCTTTGCGGTATTCGTCGAGCTGGCCGCGAAAGCCTTGGTCGCCGCAGAGTTCTTGGCGCAGGACGGTGAGGGTGGATTGGAGCAGGGAGCGATCGGGTTTGTTGCTATCAGCAGAGCGGCTGGGAACGTCGAAGGGGTCGAGGTTGAAGCTTTGGCCGGGGTGTTGTTCGGCCCAGAGGGCGGCGAAGCTGGTTTCGAGGTCGCCGTTGTGGCGGGTGAGGGTGGTAAGGGCGATGGAGTCGGTGAGGGCGGGGCTGGCTTGGCGGAGTTCGGTGGGGGTGAGGCGGGTCATGGGCGGTTTGGAGCTGAGCTGCAAAATGAGAGGTCGATGGGGGCCAGATGCTATGCCGTTCCGGTCTGGGTCATCCAGACCAAAATGCCTAAAATTTGATCGACGGGGGGCAAGGAAAAGTCGATGGAGTCGATGCTGACGACGGTGCCTTCTAGTTTGAGGAAGCGCCAGAGGATGCCGTTGGTGACGATGCCCCAGATGGTTTCGATGGGGCGCTGTTGTTCTTGGTTGAAGCGTTGGGCGGCGAGCATTTCGGCGGCACATTGTCCGAGGCCGGTGGCGATGTCGGCTTTTTTGGCTTCGACGATGATGATGGCGGGGGCTTCGATGCTGAGGATTTCGGGGGAGCGGCTGATCAGGAAGTCGCAGATGCCGTTGAGGCCGAGGGATTCATCGATGGTGAAGTCTTCGCCGGAGAAGATGCTGATTTGCTGTTGGCGGAGGCGGCGGACTTCGATCAGGATCGGTGAAATGATCAGTTCGGAGCGGGCTTTTTCGCTGCCGACGGAGGCGATGGGGAGGGTTTCGGTGAGGAAGCTGCTAAGGGCTGCTGAGGGGGCGATGGGGTCGATGGGGGGGAGGAGGCGCTGGCCTTCGAGGGTGCTGAGGCCGAAGGCGCGTTTGGCTTTGGCGATCGTGGTGAATTGGCTATAGGGCATGGGGGCTTGAGGGTGGGCGGAGTGGGGTGGGGTGAGCTGGGTCCGGCAGGGGTGAACTGCTGGTCATCGTGCTAGAGCTGGGGCCTGGTGGGTCAGGGCTGTCTCTAGTCTAGGTTTCTGAGTCTTTCAAATTCTCCATTTCCGCTAAAGCTTGCAGTAGCTCGGCGGGGCAGGGGGCTCCGGTGGCGGTTTGCCAGGTGGTTTTGAAAGGGGCAGGGCCGAGGGTTTGGAAAAGCTGGGCGAGCTGGCGGAGGGGGAAACCGGCTTTGTATTCGTCCTTGGCTTGGCGGAAGATGCTGAGGGCTCTCGTATACCAGCTGATCGCCTCCTCAAACCGCCGCTGCAACTGCGCCACCACGCCCAGTTGGTGATACTCACCCGCTGCTCGGTAGAGGTCGCCCGCATCTTCGTAGATTTTCAGCGCTTTGTTGT